>JAGVTM010000243.1 GCA_019136785.1 Chloroflexota bacterium
ATCAGCAGCGGCGGCGAGCCGGGCGACCTGGCAGTGGTATTCGACCGGAAGCGGCGTTTCCTGGCTGTTGGTCTGTACGATCCCGCCTCCCCCATTCGGGTGCGCCTGCTGCAAGCCAACCAACCCGCGCCCATTGATCGTGCCTGGTTTGGGCAGCGGCTGGCAGAGGCCGTTGCGCGCCGCACGCCGCTGCTGAACAGCGCCACAACGGGTTACCGCCTGGCGCATGGGGAGAACGATGGGCTGCCCGGATTGGTGGTAGACCGGTATGCGGACACCCTGGTGTTGAAGTTGTATGCAGTAGGCTGGGTACGCTATTTGGCGACGCTTGCCGCTGCACTGTTGGCTCTTTTCCCCTCTGCTCGCCTCATACTGCGTTTGAGCCGCGCCGTGCAAGCCCAACCCGCCCATCTTTATGGGCTGCAAGATGGGCAGTTGCTGCATGGGGCCGCCGGAGATAACTATGTCATTTTCCAGGAAAATGGTCTGCGCTTTGCCGCCGACGTCTGCTACGGGCAAAAGACGGGCTTTTTTCTGGATCAGCGGGAGAATCGCGCCCGCGTGGAAAACCTGGCTGGGGGGCGGGAAGTGCTGAATGTGTTTGCTTATACTGGTGGGTTTTCGCTATATGCCGCTCGTGGGGGGGCGCGCCACGTGTTAAGCGTGGACTTAAATGCGCACGCGCTGGTAGATGCAGAGCGGAACTTTGGGCTGAATGCGGATGTGCCGGCAGTTTCGCAGACCCACCATGAAACCTGGACGGTAGACGCTTTCACGGCGCTGGCAGAGCTACGGGCAGCTAACAAGCGGTTTGATATGGTTATCCTGGACCCGCCCGCTTTTGCTCAGCGGCAGGCGGGCATAGCCGGGGCGATGGCGGCTTATCGTCGTCTGGCGCAAATGGGGGCGGCGCTGCTGCCGGCAGGCGGAATCCTGGTCAGCGCTTCCTGTTCCAGCCGCGTGCCGGCGGCAGATTTTTGGGCGGCAGTGCATGAGGGAGCAAGCCAGAGCGGCAAACGTCTGCGCGAAATCGCCCGCACAACGCACCCTCTGGACCATCCCATCACCTTCCCCGAAGGCGCGTACCTCAAATGTCTGTTTGCTTACGCCGCGTAAGGGAACCCGGGGCAGAGTGAATCAGGATGGCGCAGATGACACGGATTGAGTCCGCGAAATCGGCGACATCTTGACTTCTTACGATTCTGGTTCGACGTTGGATGCCGGCAATTTGCAATTTGAACGGTCTTGCTCTCTTAGCTGTTGGTGGGCAGCAATGATGCGAGGGAAGCCCCCATCCCCCCTTCGGAGAGGGCAAGGGGCGCTGTACGCCCCTCGCCCTCTATGCTCCCGCCTCTGGCGGCAATTGAACCACAAGCTGTGCTGCCAAAATGAGAATTGCCGGCATTTAGCCGGCAACCAGCCGCCACACTTGCGCTACGACAAAGGTCACCACAAAACCAATGACCACAGGCAGCAGGGCCGCCACAGCCGTCCATTTGGCGCTGCCTGTTTCTTTGTAAATCGTATAAATGGTGGTGCTGCATGGGTTGTGCAGCAGGCTGAACAGCATCAGGTTTACGGCTGTCAACAGCGTCCAGCCGCCGTTCTGGAAGAGGGTTATCATGCCGGCTTCAGACTGCATCTCAAACATCACGCCCGCGCCAGCGCCGACGTGATGCGCCCCGGTGACCAGAACTGTCAGCATCAACACCGTGGGGATCACAATTTCATTGGCGGGTATGGCCACCACGTAAGCCAGTAAGATGACGCCGTTCAGCCCTACCAGGACGCCAATCGGGTTCAGGACGTTGATCAGATATTCAGCCACGCTGCTGCCGCCTACCTGGATATTAGCCACCAACCAGATGACGGCGCCTGCCGGCAGCGCAAACACCACGGCCCGCCACAGCACGTAAATGGTGCGGTCAATCAACGACGTATAGATCGTCTGCAAAATGCGCGGCGGACGATAGGGCGGCAGTTCCAGGCTGAAAGTGGAAACCTCTCCTTGCAGCATGGTGCGCGACAAAGCCCAGGAAACGCCAAAGGTAAACAGCACGCCCAGCATGGCGATGCCCACCACCGCCAGCGCGGAGACAAGCCCGGCCAGGTATGCCGGCACTAATCCGCCGATAAACAAGGTGGCAATGAGAATCTGTGTGGGCCAACGACCATTGCACAAGGCGAAATTGTTGGTGATAATGGCGATCAGCCGTTCGCGCGGGCTGTCAATGACCCGCGTCGCCACCACCCCCGCCGCATTACAACCAAACCCCATCATCATGCTCAACGCCTGCTTACCATGCGCGCCCGCCTTGCGAAATACGTTATCCAGGTTAAAGGCCACGCGCGGCAAATAGCCAAAATCCTCCAACAGCGTGAACAGAGGGAAGAAGATAGCCATTGGCGGCAGCATCACGCTCACCACCCAGGCTGTCGCCAGATACATGCCATCCAGCAGCAGCCCACTCAACCACCAGGGCATGCCAATGGCGGCGGCGCCCGATTTTAGCCAGGGATGCGCCGTGTCAATCAGCAGTTGCGACAACCAGCCAGAAGGAATGTTGGCCCCAGCAATGGTGATCCAGAACACCAGGGTGAATAAAAGCACCATCATGGGGAAACCCCACAGGCGGCTGGTCACCAACCGGTCAATCGTGCGATCCAGATCAAAACGGGGACGGCTGTCGGGGCGCGTGACGGCGGCGTCGGCAATTTCGGCAGCCTCGGTGTAAATCGTTTCCATCAACTGCTCATGAAATGTATGGCCGATTTGCCAGCGCCATTGTTCCGCCGTCGTTAAAATATCGTTTGGGCTGATAGTGGATACCTGGTTCATTGAGCCACCTCCAACGGGATTAGCATGTCAGAATCCGCCATTGGCGGCGCGCTGCGGGCCAGGTCGCCCAGTTCGCCGCGCCGCACGGCTTCCGCAATTCGCTCGTCGCCATCCAACAGGCGCAAAGCGACCCAACGCGCGTTGGGCAGGCGGGGGAAAACAGCCTCAATTCTGGCTACTAACTCCTCCACTGCCCGCTTGAGCTGCGGCGGTTGGCGGCGCAAACGGCGGGGACGGCAAACAGTCTGCCCGGAAGCAACTTCGCTGATCATTTGCAGCAGCAGCGGCAGCCCTTCCCCCTGGCGCGCTGCCGTGGGGACGACAGGTACACCCAAATCGCGCGCCAGTGTACGCGCATCCACCTGCAGCCGGTGGCGGCGCGCCTCATCCATCAGGTTGAGGCAAACCACTGCCCGATCTGTGATCTCCAGCACTTGCAGCACCAGGTTCAAGTTACGCTCCAGGCGGGTGGCGTCCACGACAATAACAGTCACGTCCGGCTGCCCAAACAAAATGAAGTCGCGGGCTACTTCTTCGTCCAGGCTGGTGGAAAGGAGGGAATAAGTGCCGGGGAGATCCACGAGTTTGTACTGTTTGCCGGCATACAAAAATCCGCCTTCGGCGCGGGTGACCGTTTTGCCGGGCCAGTTGCCTGTGTGCTGGCGCAGCCCGGTGAGGGCGTTAAAAACGGTGCTCTTGCCCGTGTTGGGATTGCCCGCCAGGGCCACCACGTAATCCCATTCGTCCATGTTCACCCCCAGCTTGCGCAGGTTAGCTGTGTGGTGAACAGGGCAGGCGGCGCAGGCGTCTGTCGCCGGTGAGTTATAAGGCTGGTTCATACATTTCTCCCATTTGCTCGGAGGATAGCTCTGTCCGATTGTCTAAAGAACCTGGTGCGGCGCGGGCAATGCGGATACGGTCCGCCTGCTCGCGGCGTAAAGCGATCAGCGTGTCGCGAATGCGGTAGGCGGTCGGGTCGCCGCCGGGGCTGCGCATTTCGGCGTGAATGGACGCGCCGGGCAGTATGCCAAGGTCCATAAAGCGCCGTCTTTCGCTGCCGCGACAGGCAGGCGTCAGACCTAATACCACACCGCTCTCGCCTGGCTGCAAGCTGGACAGGCGTTCGCCCGCCACCCCATCCAGGGCTGAGGGCTGCGTCAACGGACGCACCGAGATGTTGGCGGCTACAACCGGGGCTAACAGGTGTTCGTCGCCATCACACCAGAAGCGCACCCGCTGCGGCGTAGATTCCAGCAGGCGCACTTCCATACCGGGATGGATGTCCTCAGCCACTAGCTGGGCATAGACGGTTTCGGGTTCATCCTCCAGGTGCACAATGCATGCCGGCATTTCCGTATCCAGCGCCGTCAGGGGCACGCCCCCGTGCGGCGTCAGCGCGCCGCTGGTCGTGGGGATCGGGTCGCCGTGCGGATCATGGGTAGGGTTGCCCAGTTGCAGCGCCAGGGCGTCTGCTTCTTCCGGAGACAGGTAATGTTCTTGCTGCTCCGCCCGGCCATGCCATTCTGACTCGGCAAAACCGGTTTCCTCCGCCAGATACCGCTCATACAGCCGGTGGGCGCGGATAATGTGCAGGGCATAGGATTGGCCGCGCGGCGTCAGACGCAGCGCGTCCCCATCCATCGTCACCAGTTGGTGCGACACCATATCCCCCAGCAGGGCGGTGACGGCGTCCGCATTTAGCTGCAGTGCCCCTGCCAGGCTGCTGACTGTGGCAAAGCGGTGGTGCTGTTGGTGGCGGTAAATGTGCTTGAGGGCATCTTCGTGCTGCACGCGGGTGGTGAGGCGACGCATTTGCTGCCAACGCCAGAACTGCCCACCTTGCGGCCAAAACAGCCAGGCGCAGATGCCGGCAATCACCGCAAATATTAGTAAACTCATTCCAGGATCAGGCATTTCACACTCTACTTTTTACGTACCTAAATTTTATTTTAGATTATCCATACAAGTAAATAGTAACGCTAATCGGTCAAAATGTCAATTCCCAAAACGCGGGCGTCGCTATTCGGGATTTGAATGGTTCGGCTCATTGGGATTTCGCGGGGTCTGCCCTGTATGTGGATTCGGAGTCGAGGCTTTAGCGGGTTTTTGCGAACATGTTCCGGCACCCCCCCATCCCCCCAACCCCCTTCCCCCTGAAGGGGGAAGGGGGCTTTCAGAAAGGGCGAGGGGCGCTGCGCGCCACTCGCCGACCATTACCACTTCCCTGGCAGTGGGAGTGGGATTACTCGATTGTTTCCTCAAGAGCCAAAAGTGAGTTGGAGATAACAGGATGGGCGGCTCCCCTCTCCTGAAAACCAGATAGAGGCGGCAAACAGCGCGTGGTTTGTGACGCGCTGTTTGCCATCCTCCTGTATATCAGTCGTAACCCAGCACAGCCACGACGGAGCGAACCGCTTCGGCGGAATGATCCAACATGGCGCGTTCTTTTTCGTTTAAGTCCATATCCAGGATACGCTCCACGCCTTTGCGTCCCAAGACAACAGGCAAGCCAATGAACAAATCCTGGTAGCCATATTCTCCCTGGGTGTAAACGGCGGACGGAATCACCCGCTTCTTGTCCTTCAGGATAGACTCAACCATGATGGCTGTGCCGGCAGCGGGCGCGTAATAACCGCTGTACCCCAGCAGCCCTACAATTTCGCCGCCGCCTTTCGCCGTGCGATCAATGATAGCGTCCAGTTTTTCCTGGGAGATCAGTTCAGTGACGGGAATGCCGGCAACGGACGTGTGTCGCGGCAAAGGAACCATTGTATCTCCATGCCCGCCCAGGACGATGCCGTGCACATCTTCCACGCTCACTCCCAGTTCCAGGGCAATGAACGTCTTGTAGCGCGCCGTGTCCAACGCCCCGGCCTGACCAATCACCCGCTCGCGCGGAAAGCCGGTCACGTGCTTTACAACGTGGCACATAGCGTCCAGCGGGTTGGTGACAATGATCACAATGCTGTCTGGGGCATGCTTCTTAATGTTTTCCGATACCTGGGACATGACGTCCTGGTTTATTTTCACCAGTTCATCCCGGCTGGGGAACTTGCCCGTCACCGGGTCCTTCTTACGCGGCACCCCTGCCGTCACCACCACCACGTCTGCCCCTTCAATGATGCCCACGTCGCTGCTGCCTGTGATACGGGAATCAAAGCCAATAGCCGGGCCTGCTTCGTACAGGTCCAGGGCTTTGCCGGCAGCCGTCTGGCCGAAAATGTCAAACATGACAATGTCGCCGATTTCCTTGTCCGCCAGCCAGTGGCCTGTGGTGGCCCCCACATTGCCCGCGCCATAAAGTGCGATTTTGTTACGCATTACAGTAATCCTCCAGAAAGTAATAAAACGTAAGGCGCGTTGAGGCTGGCGCACCAGCAGCGCATTACGTTTTTCGTGTTGCCGTATTAACGTACTTGCGGCAGTTTGTAACGACGCCCCCAGCAACGGCTCAATCTTCCATGAAACGCTGATCCAGTTCTTCCATGATCTGGGCCGCTTCCACCAACTTGTCTAAAGGGTTTTGATCGCCGACAAAGTAGCGGTAATCTGCCGGCATCAAATCCAACGTCTGCACCAACTCACTAAACCGTTCCTTCAGCGACCGTTCGCTGATGTTGAAAACTTCCGCCACGGTTTTTAGCTTGATCTGGACAAAGTTCACCTTCACAATCGTGTAAGCCAGCGCCGCAGACCACAATTCAGGTTTCGTTACCCGCAGCGGCCGTCGTCCAATGGTGATCCGGTACTCCAACCACATCTGGATCGCCTTGCCCGTATATTGAATAGACAGCCCCAGTTGGCGCATCCCTTCGATCAAAGCGCTTTCCACCTCATCCAATGCCGATGAAAACAGTCGTTCATACCGGCTGGATAGGGCAGGATCGGTCTCCGTTCGCAGATACTCGCCTAAAGCCTGAATCGCTTCGTGAAAATTGCTGGAGCGCGCCAGGGCGCGCGCCAGGTTCAGGTGGTATTCCGCATTATCCGGCTCAGCCGCCGCCGCTTTTTTGAACGCGACAATCGCCTTTTCCAACTCCCAGTCCTGATAGGATTGTAATCCCGCCTGATTATACTTTTCACCCCTTGACATGCTGTTCCTCTTACCTCTCAGGCCTTGTCATGATTCATCCGTCCGCGCCGCCAGACAAACAGCCCGCAGCGTCGTCGCAGCCAACTGCGCCAGCGCGGCAATGAACCCCAATTATCAGGTTAGCGCAAACGTCTTCCGGCCGCCTCCGCCTACGGGTGAACTGCTAAGGCGGGAGATCCGCGGCCACTTTTGTTATGTGTGCATGGCCCGCTGAGGCGTGGTTTCTGGCGATTCCGCCCGCACAAGCGCTGGGGACGGCTCAACCTCGCCTCTTTCAAAGGCCATCATATGTTGGAAAGCGGTGATAGCCACCTCCAACATGGAGGAGTCTGGTTCACGGGTGGTCAAACGCTGCAAGGCCAGATTGGGTTTGGTAATGAATCGAATGAGGACGTTGTCTTGATGTTTGGCCGAGAAACGGATGAACTCATAAGCAATGCCCGCCACCACGGGCAGCAGCAGCAGACGGGACGCCAGGCGCAGCGGCAAACTGAGCGGCGGGAAAAAACTATACAACAAAATAGAAACGATCACCACCGTCAATAAAAACGCCGTACCACAGCGCGGATGTTCCAGCGGGAACCGCGCTACAGACTCCGGCGTTAGCGCTGCCTTTGCTTCATAGGCATTGATCGTCTTATGCTCCGCTCCATGATACCCATACAGTCGCCGCACATCAGGCATTAAGCCAATGACCCAGATGTATCCCACCAGAATCAGCAAACGAATAATCCCTTCAATGAAATTGCTGATGAGGCGGGATTCCTGCAAATGCAGCCAGCCTTCAATCAGGCTGGACAGAAAGACAGGCAGGAGAAAGAACAAACCGATGGCAAAAGCCAGAGATAGAGCCACTGTGCCCACTTCCGCTGCCCCATCGAACGCTTTGCGCGTGGGGTCTTTTTGGGCTTCATCGGGAAAAGCCACCTCTGCGGAAAACATGAGCGCCTTAATGCCCAGGCCCAGGGCATCCCACAGCAAGGTCAGCCCACGCACAAATGGCGTGCGGGCCACCTTACTGCCGTAAATGGCCTGGTTCAATGGCTCCACATGGGTGACGATTTCACCCTGCGGATTGCGCGCGGACACTGCCAGCCCCTTAGAGCCGCGCATCATCACGCCTTCGATTACTGCCTGTCCACCGTAGTTGATTGCTTCTTGCGACATAGGGGGGATTGTACTGGCAGCATGGGAGCGAGTCAAGGTAGCAGCGGCTGCACCGTTGGTAATATTTGTTCGACTTCCTGGGCATATTGGCGAAACACGGCTGGCTGGCCACAGACTGCCAGCAGCAGGCTGTCTATTTCCTGACGGAAGAACTGCTGCCGGCAGCGCACTCGCTCACCAGATGCCGTCTCCATTTCCAGCAAAAAGCTGGTATGGGTCTTGTCGTAATTGGGCGCCTGGCGCGCGTCCACCAGATCCACGTCTGCCTGCTGCACGGCCACAAGCGCCTGCTCCGCCGTCGTCTGGCTGAGGATGGAACTGCGAATGACTACCAGGGTCACGGGAGCCGCCAGGCTGACCTCCGCCGCCGGCGCCGCTGCCAGCAAGATAGATGCGCCGGGGGCCAGCCGCCCCAGCGGATAGGTCAGCGCCAGCAGTTCGGCGCGCTGCGCCAACAACGCGACATAAGCCGCCGCCTGCTGCGGATTTTCTTGATCCACCCATGCCCAACCGGGCGGCAAGTCAAGCGTTAACGTCTGTTGATAGGTCGTTACGCGCTGCCAGCCGGGGGGCATACGCCCTCCCGCGCTCACCTGCACCAGCGGCTGCTGCCCCAACTGCCGCAGCAAGATCAAAGCCAGGCCCACCAGCAGAACGGTAATTAACCCGTAGAGCGCGCTCACAGAGAGCGCGCTCACAGGGAGCGCGCTCACGGGCACAGCCGGAGCGCCAATAGCATGCGGCAAGGACGAAGGCGCAGCCGTTGCCACTGCCCCACTTTGCCAGCCGCACTGCCAGCAAGCCGTATCTTCGAGCAGCAAAGGTTGGTGACAATCGGGGCAGCGTTTTTCCATACTAAACCTGTAAATTAAATTACACTCTGATTGTATCAAAGTTTGTTGTAACTGCCCTGGCAGCCCTCTATAATAACCAGCATGTTCTCCTGATGGTTCAAATGAAATTGGCAACTTAAACATACGCAACTGACATTCCTCCTTTTATCTGTCCCCCCCCTTTGAAAAAGCCCTGCCCAGTGCAGGGCTTTTTTTTGCAGGAACGGGCCTGCAAAACCCATAGTACCGAATTCCCACTTTTTGTTGACGGACGCTATAGTCACGAGTAGACTTGCAGACCATGCAGCGCAAAGCGTATGGCTTTGCGGCAAGTCGGGATTGAGGGGGGCTCAGGATCAATGTGGACACAGTATTTCTGGCAACTACCCGCCAACAGGTAAGCG
>JAGVTM010000518.1 GCA_019136785.1 Chloroflexota bacterium
TGCTTGTCGGAGGTGGAAAGATTGTCGAACAAATTTTTGCTTCTCCCTATTCGATGTGATGAATGGGAGTTTAACCTATTTATTCTCCCTTGGGGAGATATGGGTAATAGACAGATGAGGTATGAGGTATGAGGTATGAGGGCAAAGGAGAAAACTATGTTCATCATACTTCATACCTCATACCTCTTACCTTGCCTGGCTGTCTGCTGCTGGCCTGGCTTTATGGTCGCGCCGTGCAGCTTCCCTTCTTTTTTGACGACCTCAACCAGATACCCTATGCTGGCGCGCAGACGCTGCGCCAACTGTGGGCGGCGGATGGCGGCTTTACTTACTATCGTCCTTTGGGCAGCACGATCTGGCACGTGGCCGCGCATTGGTGGGGAACTGACAGCGCCCCCTGGCTGCATGGTCTGAATCTGCTGCTGCATCTGGTTAATGGCTTGCTGCTGGCCCGGCTGGGCGAAATGTTGGCTGCGCGCCAGCCGCGCCCACGCCTCACCTGGCGCGGCGGCGCGGCAGCCGTTCTCTTTTGGCTATATCCATTTAGCTACCAGGCAGTCCCCTGGATCGGAGCGCTGTTTCACCTGTTGGTCACCACCTTGGCGCTCGCCAGCCTTTTTTGTTACGTGCAAGCCAGCCTGACCGGACGCCGCGTCTGGACATTTCTCGGTCTGGGGCTGGCGCTGTTGGCGCCCTTTGCTCACGAAAACGGTTTGCTCATAGCGCCGCTGGCGTTGCTGTTGGGCTGGACGCAAGGGCAGCCAAAGGCGCGGCTGTGGCGAGATGGGCTGGTCTGGTTGATGCCGGCAGCCGTCTGGTTCATGGTTCGCTTTTGGGGTGTCAACAGCAGCGGCGCGGCCCCTGTGCTGCAAAACGCCGAAACCATGGGCCAGAACATGGCTTATTTTATCCAGGGTATCGCTTTTCCCTGGACAGCGGGGGGCGGCTGGCTGCGGGATCGCCTGGGCATGAATGATATGGCCGCGGCAGTGGGGCTGGCGCTGTTGGGGTTGGGTATAGCGGCGGCAGTGCAGCGGTACACGCAGGCGGGACGAACCGCCTTGTGGAGTTGGGGGTGGGCGTTTTTAGCGGTCTTGCCGGCAATTCCGCTGCTGGAGTTTGGCTACGTGATCAGCGGGCCCCGTTTGTTGATGTTAGCCAGTGCGGGCGCTTGTTGGCTGTGGGCGGACGTGTTGGCGCGGTTGGGCGGGCTGGTTGGCGGGGAGCGCCCGCCTGTCTGGTGGCGGGTAGGCGGCGCGGCGGCTCTTTGTCTGCTCTTGTGCACCCAAAATGCGGCGTTTGTCCGCCTGCGTATGCAGCAGCACACCATGTTGGGGCAGGCGGTGCGCCAGGCGACGGCGCATACCCTGGCAGCCAACGCTGCCGGCAGCCCGGCTTACATTCTCAATATTCCCAGTTGGATTGCCCCCAACCGTACTGTCTACCCGCTGGGGCATGAAGGGATTACTTTCTTGCCCGGCTACATCCCGGCTGTGGCGCTGCTGCAGGCGCAGGTCAGCCAGCCGCTGCGCGTAGACCTGCTGCGTTACACTGACCTCAAGCCGGAGATGCCTTACTACTATGAAGTTGCCGGCAGCGGTTTGGATTGGACTCGTCTGAACACGGATGGCGGCTTGTTTTTCTTAACGACGTTCGCTCCTGATGCCATTAATGTCCGGCTGGCGGGCGGGATCAATGCGCAGCCCGCCGACGGCTCGCCTATCGCGGTTTTTGCCCCGCCCGGTGAGAACCCTTTCCTGGCGTTGGTACAGGCGGCGGCAGCCTGGAATGGGCAGGAGGTGGTCATTACTTTACAATGGCAGGCGTCCAGCGCCATTAGCCAGCCGGCGGCTGTTTTTGTACATGCCATTGACCAGGCGGGACAGTTAATGGGGCAGGCGGATGGGGCGGCAATTGCCGGCATTTACCCGTTCATCTTATGGCCGCCGCGCGCCGTTGTGTCCGATGTGCGCTATGTGCCGCTACCCGCCAGCCCCCAGTTCATCGCCGTCGGCTTATACGACCCCGCCAGCGGCGAACGTTGGCGGGCTTACCAG
>JAGVTM010000539.1 GCA_019136785.1 Chloroflexota bacterium
ATGTCCAAAACGAAGCAATCAGCAGTCGTCAGTAGACGACAGTTTTTGCAGCTCTCCTCCAGCGCGGTGCTGAGCACGGGTCTCCACAAGATTAACCCGATGCGGCGGCAACGCGGTAGTTATACGGTGGGCGTGGGGCACAACTCAAACCCGTACATAGCCACGCTGAGAGCCATGTTAGCCAGCGACGGGTGGAACCCAGCGGCCATCAATGGCAAGCGGGTGATTATCAAGCCCAATCTGGTGCAGCCAGAAACCGCCGACACGGGCATTACCACGGATCCCGAAGTGGTCCGCGCCATTGTGGATCAGGCGTTGGCAGCCAACGCCGCCGAAGTATGGATTGTGGAAACGGGCGTAAATGGCGCTTTTTTTGAGCCATGCGGCTACAGCTTCTTTGACAGCTATGACCCGCGCGTCTCCCTGGTGGATCTCGTTGGTCTGCCACACAACATGGCTCCCGTACCCAATGGCCTGGCATACAGCGCCATTGCCCTGCCTATTGCCTTGTTTGACGAGAATGCTTTTGTGATCAGCGTGGGCAAAATGAAGGTGCATAACCTGACGATGGTCAGTCTGGCCAGCAAGAATATGTTTGGCTTGCCGCCCATTAACTTCTACACCGCGCCGCCGCGGGTGGGGCGCTTTGGCATGCACAACCGCAGCGTCAACGAGAGCATCGTAGACCTGAATCTGGCGCGCAAGCCGGATTACGCCGTGGTAGATGGTATCTGGGGATTGGAAGGGCAAGGGCCGTGGGGCGGTTCGCCGGTGCGCATGGATCTGGTGGTAGCCGGGGACAATGCCCTGGCGGTAGATTATGTGTGCATCATGGCTATGGGTATTGCCGCCGCGCGCGTGCCGCACTTGTTATACAGCACGGTTAGCGGGTTGGGGCCGGCAGGTTTAAACGACATCAATATCCAGGGAGACCCGTTTGAGCCGGCGGCGTTTGAGATTCCCTTGTCGCTGCCGACAGCCTCCCCGCCGCAGGCTTCGCCTTTTTCTATTAACCCTTACGCCGGGGAACAGACGCAGATCAGTTTCCGGTTGAATATGCCCTGCCTGTGCGAAGTGGAAATTGTGCGAGCGCAGCCTTTTGACACGGAGCTGCCGCTGGTGCGTTTATTGCGGAGTTGGGGGCCAATTTATGCCGGCACAACCACGCTGACCTGGGATGGACGGGACGATGAGGGGAATATTGCCCTGCCAGCAACTTATGGCGTGCGCGTAGCGGCGCGCAGTTACCTGGCTACCAACGTCATTTTCTCGTTTGGCTGGGTGAATATCGCCAACCCCAACGGCTGAGGAAAGCGGTCAGCCCCCTTCCCTGCCTCGCCTCTGGGGGCTTTTCATCCACAGGCTTAGTAATTGTCCAGAAACCAGTTCGTAGTAACGGCTTTAGCCGTCCAAACCGCTAAAGCGGTTACTACGAACCCAAATCGCCAAGTTATTTGCGGAGAGTTACTTAGCAGCCAAACAAGCCGGGCAAATGCCTACTGCCGTCTCCGCCAGACGAGCAGCGCCACCAGCAGCAAAATGACCAGAATGGCGCCGCCCACCAGCCCCATGATGACGCCCATGTTGGGCGCGCCTGCTTCTGCGGCAACGGGAGCCGCCGCCGCGCCGGACGACTGGGCGGCGGCGTTAGCTGACGGCGCGCCGTCGCCCCACTGCACCAACAACAAGGGGAGATCGTGATCCGTTGACTTGTAAGGAATACCCTCAGGGCTGGTATCCAGGCCCAATACGTCCGGGTAATCGGCGTTAACGTGCATAATCCTGACGCCCGCGATGCTGTTCGCCAGCGCGGGCGAAACAAACATGCCGTCAATTAACTGAGACGCGCCGCTAAAGACAAAACTGTATCGTTCCGCTTCGGGCACGCGCTGCAAGGCATCCACCAACTGCCCGGCGCCGGTGGTCAGGGAGAGGATGGGAGGAGACTGGTTGTAATCGTTAAAGTCGCCCATGACGATGATTTTGGCGGCGGCATCAGTAGCCAGAATTTCATTGACCAGTTCATTCAAATGCTGCGCCTGCGCCGACCGCTCCGG
>JAGVTM010000459.1 GCA_019136785.1 Chloroflexota bacterium
TCAAAGACTGCCCCAGTCTTTCCACTCTTTCAAGATGGAGGAATATATGGAGCGGGCATTGAAGGTCTTATTTGTTAGCGCCGAAGTGGCGCCTTTTGCCAAACGGGGCGGGTTGGGCGACGTGGCCGGGGCGCTGCCCAAGGCGCTGCGGGCGTTGGGGCATGATGTACGGGTAGTGATGCCGGCATACGCCAACATCGAAGCCGGCTACCCTGGCGTCAACGGCACGGACATCATCCTGCAAGTGCCCACTGGCAGCGGCAGAATCCGCGCCGGCGTTTTTGCCGGGACACTGCCAGGCAGCGACGTCCCCGTTTATTTCATTGGTGAACGCAACCTGTTCAACCGTCCTGAAGTCTATGGCTACTGGGACGACCCTTACCGCTTTGCCTTCCTCAGCCGCGCCGCGCTGGATCTGGCAGCCGTGCTGAACTGGCGACCCGACTTGCTGCACGCCCACGACTGGCACGCCGCCCCCGCCGTCGCCTGGCTGGCCACCTCCGGGCAAGCCTTCGACTTCTTTCGCGGCATCCCCTCCCTTTTCACCATCCACAACCTGGCCCACCAGGGATTGACCAGTTGGAACATTTTCGATTACCTGGGCATCCAGACCCACTCCCTGTTGGAAGAGCGGTATGGCGAAGTCAACTTCATGGCGCGCGGCATCTACCACGCCACGCAAATCAATACCGTCAGCCCCTCCTACGCCCGCGAAATTATGACGCGGGAAGGCGGCGCTAACATGGAAGGCTTACTGCGCCACCGCCAACGGGATTTACACGGCATTCTCAACGGCATTGACGCCGATGTGTGGAATCCAGCCACGGACAACCACCTTTCCTTCCCCTACGACCAGCACGACCTGACCGGAAAAGCCAGCAACAAGCGCGCCTTGCAGCGCCTGCTGGGGCTGCCAGAGCGGGACGATGTGCCCCTGTTGGGCATGGTCTCCCGCCTGGATTACCAGAAAGGGCTGGACATTTTGGGCGAGCCGCTGCATTTGCTGCTCAACGGCATGGCGGGCGAAGCCCAGTTTGTGGTGTTGGGCACAGGCGCACAAGAATATGAAGATATGTTCCGCCACATGGCGCACTATCACAAAGAGAAAATGACGGCAGTGCTGGCTTACAGTGGGGGATTGGCGCCGCAGATTTATGCCGGCAGCGACATGTTCCTCATGCCCTCCCGTTTTGAACCCTGCGGCTTGGGGCAAATGATCGCCATGCGCTACGGCAGCGTGCCCATCGTCCGCGCCACAGGCGGTCTGGCGGATACCGTCAGCGAAGGGCATACAGGCTTCCTTTTTTACCCCATGGACAGCTATGCCCTGTGGCAAGCCATCCAGCGCGCCATGTACATTTATTATCACGACAAAGCAAGCTGGCGGCAGATGCAAATCAACGGCATGAGCGCCGACTTCTCCTGGACGCGCTTCGCCCAGAGCTACCAACAGCTTTACGAATGGACCACCCGATAAGAACGGAGCATCAAATGACCAAACTTTACCTATCTCTAGCGCTGCACAACCACCAACCGGTGGGCAATTTTGCCTGGGTGTTTGAAGAAGCTTACCAGAAAGCTTACCTGCCCATGCTGGAGGCGCTGGAGCGACATCCGGGCGTGCGCCTGGCAGTGCACAACACGGGCCCCCTGCTGGATTGGTTGCTGCCAGCCCATCCTGAGTACATTGCGCGGCTGGCGGCGCTGGCAGCCGCCGGACAGGTGGAAATTATGACGGGCGGCTACTATGAACCCATTCTGGTGTCGCTGCCCGACCATGACAAGCTCAGCCAGCTACGCAAGCTGACGGATACGGTTAGAACGCATTTTGGCTACGAGGCCACAGGCGCCTGGCTGGCGGAACGAGTGTGGGAACCCCATTTGCCCAAACCGCTGCATGAAGCCGGGGTGCAGTTTATTGTGGTGGACGATACGCATTTACGATATGCCGGCAAAACCGACGACGAAATGTTTGGCTACTACATCACCGAAGAACAGGGACACCCGCTCAAGGTCTTCGCCAGCGCCAAGCATCTGCGCTACTCCGTGCCCTGGT
>JAGVTM010000295.1 GCA_019136785.1 Chloroflexota bacterium
ATGATCGGGCTGACCAGGCGAGCCACGCTGCTGCCGTGAGCCTCAATAGGCAGCAGTTGCTGCCAGTAACTCTGGGCGGCTTTAGCGACTGCTTTGCGGTTGCGCAGCAGCGGCGGCAGGTTGTCCCGTTGGCTGAGCCAGCGCAGCAGCGGCAGTTCGTCAATGGGACTGCTGGCTGGACGGCTGATAGCCTGAATCTCCAGGCGTTTGTCCTGCACCACGATGATCTTGCCCGTCAGTTGGGACATGACTTCGGCCATGGCTGCCAATCCCTGCCCTTCGCGGGACATTTCAGAAAGGCGGCGATAAAGCTGCATGCCCCGCTCACTGGTTTGTTTCTGGCGGTCCAGCAGCAGGGCAGTTACGTTCTGCTGGATGTCGCGCAGCGAACTGGAGGCTGGCACCAGCAGCAGCGGCAGGCCTGACTCGCGGGCCAGGTTGGTGGTTTCTTCGGGGAGCGCGCCGAAGGAGAGAATGCCGGCAATTTCCAACGAAACCAGTTCCCGCACCGCGGCCGTCATCTGGCTCTCAGCAGAGGCGTTGATTAAGATGGCGGGCAGCACCACCAGGTCGCCTGCCCGCACTTGCTGCCCTAACTCCTCCCAGTTGATCAGCGTCGCCGCCCAGTTGACCGGCTGCTGCCGGAAGCCGGGCCCGGCGACGACGGTGGCGCTGAGAGGTAATGCCAGGCGCAAGACATCGCCAATTGTGACTTGTTGCGGCGCTGGTTGAGCCATATTCATCCTTACGAACTTTTTCCCATTGCACTAACACGCTGGAAAAAACGAATTTTGACTCCTGACAGGCGATGGAATAGCTTTGTGCTTGCTATTCACCGCAAAGACGCAAAGAACGCAAAGATAAAGAGTCTTTGGCTCTTCGATCATACTCAGAGCTTGCCCTTAGTTTACCCAAGGGGCAAGCCTTCGCGCCCTTCGCCATTAGGTTCCAGAGGGCCTACTGTACTGGACCGTTTGCCGCGGCGTTGCCGGGGAAACGCTGTCTGCAACAGCGCCTGCCGGCATCTGAGTAGCCAATGGCAGGCGCACAATAAAGGTCGTGCCCTGACCGGGGCTGCTGACGACTTCAATCTGCCCGCCGTGCTGCTGCATAATCTGGTGGCAGGTATACAGTCCTAAGCCTGTGCCTTTGCCCGGCTCTTTTGTCGTATAAAAAGGCTCAAAGATGCGTTCCTGCTCAGCGAGCGTCATGCCTGGCCCATTGTCTCGTACGAACACCTCTAACGATTCGCCCGGCTCGCCGGCGCGGGTCATTATTTCTAGCTGCCGGTCATCAGAGCGTCCGTGCAGCGCGTCGCGGGCATTAATTAACAGATTATCCACACCGTTTTTAGATGTCTGGCGCTGGCATAGGCGAGAGGCAGATCAGGGGCGAGCTGTTTGTTGACGCGAATGTGAGCGGTCTGTAACTGGTATGACACCAGGCTCAAAGCCTGGGATAAGGACTCATTGACATCGGTGGGGGCGAATACGTACTCTTCGCGGCGGGCGAAGTCCAGCAGGTCGAGCACCACGTGGTGGGCGCGTTCGCTGGCTTGGGCGATCAGGTCCACCAACTCAAAATGCTCATCTTCTGCCGGCATACTCGTTTTGATCATCGCCGCGCTGGCTAAGATGACGGTGAGAGGATTATTCATTTCGTGGGCTACCCCGGCTGCCAACTGACCAATAGCCGCCAGTTTTCCCGTTTGCGCCAGCGAATTTTGCAGCCGTCTTTTCTCCGTGACGTCTTGCCAGACTACCACAGCCTGGGCTGATTCCGTCTTACGTCCGGGAATCGGGTAGGCGTTTACTTCCCATTCGCGGGGCAGTTGATCCATATCCAGCCAGCGTGCTGACCAGCCAGACGTGGTTTTGTGGCGCATGGTTTGGGCCGCGACGCAGCCAGCGCAAGGGGCGTTTCGGCCAAATAACGCCTGGTAACAGACCTGATCGATCAGATCGCCGGCTGTGGCTTTGTGCTCGTCTAGCGTGCTTTTGTTTACTGCCGTGATACGCCATTGTTCGTCCACGGTGTAGATGGGATGGAGAATGCC
>JAGVTM010000223.1 GCA_019136785.1 Chloroflexota bacterium
GATGAATATGCGCCTGCGCTCAACCGGTTAGGCGACCGTTCCTGGGGGCAGGCTAAAGCCCGCGCCCAACAAGCCGTGGACGAACTGGCTGACGAATTGCTGGAGCTATACGCGGAACGGGAAATGACGCCGGGCCACGCCTTCGCCGCCGATGGCGCCTGGCAGTCGGAAATGGAAGCCAGCTTCCCTTACCAGGAGACGGAAGACCAACTGAACGCCATTGCCGACGTCAAGGCAGACATGGAGCAACCACAGCCTATGGATCGTCTGATCTGCGGCGATGTGGGGTATGGTAAGACTGAAGTTGCCTTGCGCGCTGCCTTCAAAGCTGTGTTGGATGGCAAGCAGGTGGGCATGTTAGTGCCCACGACCATTCTGGCGCAGCAGCATTACAACACCTTCAAACAGCGGCTGCAGCCGTTCCCCGTGCGCGTGGAGATGCTGTCCCGTTTTCGCACGCCATCACAGCAGGAACAGATTGTTAAAGATTTGCGCAGCGGGCGGGTAGACATTGTCATCGGCACACACCGGCTGTTGTCAGACGACGTCTCCTTTAAGGATTTAGGGCTGCTGATCATAGACGAGGAGCAGCGTTTTGGGGTGCGGCACAAGGAGTTGTTGAAACAACTGCGTAAAGAAGTGGATGTCTTGACCATGACGGCTACCCCCATCCCCCGCACATTGCACCTGGGGTTGACCGGAGCGCGGGACATCAGCATCATTGCCACCGCCCCCGCCGAGCGGCTGCCTGTGCAAACATACGTGGGTGAAGCGGATGAAACGCTGCTGCGGCGGGCCATATTGCGCGAACTGGATCGCGGCGGTCAGGTGTTCCTGGTGCACAATCGCGTGCAAACCATTGACATCGTATACAACCAGATTCAACGATTGGTGCCGCAGGCGCGCATCGCCATTGGGCACGGGCAAATGGGCGAGCGGGAACTGGAAGATGTGATGCAGCGGTTTGCCGATGATGAAATAGATGTGCTGCTGAGCACCACGATTATTGAGAGTGGTCTGGACTTTCCCAATGCCAACACGTTGATTGTGGATCGGGCGGAACAGTTTGGCCTGTCGCAACTGCACCAACTGCGCGGGCGGGTGGGGCGCGGCGTCAACCGGGCATACGCTTACTTTTTCCACGCTCCCTGGCGCGCGCTAACGCCGGATGCGCAGGCGCGCCTGGAGACAATTGCCGAAGAGTCTCATTTGGGGGCGGGGTATGCCATTGCCATGCGCGATCTGGAAATTCGCGGCGCGGGCGATCTGTTGGGGGCGCGGCAGAGCGGGCATATTGCAGCTATAGGCTTTGATCTATATACGCGGCTGTTAGCCAACGCCGTGAAGCGCAAGAAGGCCGAACGGCGCGGCGAGACGGCCCCGCCGGAACTGGGCGAAAGCATCCTGATAGACCTGCCCCTGGCGACTTACGTGCCCACCGATTACGTCCCTGATGCGGCGCTGCGCCTGCGGCTGTACCGCCGTATGGCTGGGCTGGAAACGCTGCTAGAAATTGACGGCATGGCTGCAGAACTGGCTGACCGCTTTGGCCCTATTCCTGATCCGGTGGATAATTTGCTGTACCAGCTTCGCATTAAGACGCTGGCGGCGGCGGCAGGCGTAGTGGGGGTGACGGTCGAGAATGATCAAATCCGGCTGCGCTGGCCCCGCCTGGAACTGATCAACCGCTTTCGCTTGCAGCGGTTCCTGGGGGAGCACGTGCGGGTGAGCCGGACGGCTATCTGGATGTCCTGGAAAACAGGCACGAAGGAGTGGCAGGTGACGCTGGTGCAGCTTTTGGAAAAACTTCCCACCTACAGCGAATAGTCCTTTTGGGAGTGGTGGAATATGATTCCTCTGGTAGAATAGCAGCAGCTTGTGGAAAGCAGCGCCCAGATGTGCCAGCCAGAGTACAAACCAGGTTTTTATGTCAAATTCGTATGATCTGGCAGAGAAAAACCTGGTTTCTAACGTGTTGATTTGGCCCAACTTATCCGCCAGGTGTTGGGTCGTCGCCCGCTTTATTTCAACTTGATGGAGGAAAATTTATGAAGAAGTTCGGTCGCATCATCATTGCTTTATTGATTCTCCTGGCCGGGTTTGCCTTGTCCCCCTACCTGGAACTATCGGCGCAGAAAATAGATTGGCAACTGTACCAGAATGCCTATGAATGCACGGAGAACTGTCTGCGCTCGGTGGGCATTTATGGGGTGTCAATCCCGTATGGCGAAGGTTATCTGGTGGGTGGGTTCGTTTTTGTGCGCAACGAAAACAACCAGCCAATGAGCGATACCATTGTGGCCGCTCGCTGGACGCTGCCGAACGGCACCGTGCAAAACCGGAATGCCATGACCAATGCCAGCGGGATTGCCCGCTTTTTGACGACGGATGGCACAGGCCTCTACAACCTGACGATTCTGGGTATGCAGCGTTCTGGCTATACGTTTGATGATGAGAACAGCGTGCTGACAAAGAATATCCTCGTGTCGCCCTGAGTTGGCGCGCTGTGGGTGGATCGCAGTGGGCGCGGCGCCATCCAGGCAGGACAGGCGGCGGTAGCGTCGCTTTCTGGCTGGCCCACTCTTCCGCTGGCGGAGGCGGCGGAGTGAGCCAGCCGGGGGCGGCTGATTGTTTCCGTGCGGGCTGGAGTCTGCTGATGTGGATGGGGTGGCAGGAGTCGCGGCTGTGCTGTGCTGGTTGAAGCTGCTGCTCCAGAGATGGCGGCAGCTTGCGCGCCGACCATGGGGCGCGTCGGGGGCAGATTGTGGCAAATTGTGGCTACGAGTTATAATGCGAGCATGACTCAGATACAGTTTTTTGATGATCCCGAGCAGATGCGGTCGGCGTTGTCGCCGCAGTCGCGCGAAGATGTACGCATCAATCAGATTGGCCTGCATCTTTACGCGGATGGCCGGCGGGTGGCAGTTGGATTCGACCTGACGCCGTTTCTGGAGCGTCCATCCTTAGAAGTGGTGGTGACGAATGCGGTTGGGGAGGTTGCCGGCAGGTTGAGCATCATTGAAGCCCTGCAGCCTAATTTTCACCTGACGTTGCATTTGCGCGACCAACAACCGGCCAGCCCGTATACCGTGCAGGTGATGGCTTATTATGGACAGCCTGGCGCACCCAGGCAGGTTGTAGACGAATACACAACGCAATTCTCTGTGCCATCCGCCACGGACGGCAAGGATGGGTAAAATCAGGATTATAGCACGTTTGCGGGGGTGCACGGCTGCCGGGGATGCCCGCCAGTGATGCCTCCGGTGATGCTTCTCCAAAATGCCGGCATGGGTTAATGCCGTCTCGAAAACAGAATGTCGGATCCCAACGCTTACCTGGGCCGCGTAATCGGCAAATACAAAGTTGTGGAGCTGCTGGGGCGCGGCGGGATGGCTGTTGTTTACAAGGCGTACCAGGAGGGTCTGGATCGCTACGTGGCGATCAAGCTGATGCACAGCTTCCTGGCGGACGAAGGGGAGTTCCTGGAGCGGTTTAAGCGCGAAGCGCGGGCCATGGCCCTGTTGAAGCACCCGCATATTGCCGATGTGTATGATTTTGATGTGGTAGACGACACCTATTACATCGTGATGGAGTTCGTGGGCGGCGGGTCATTGAAAGAGGAAATTGAGCAGTTCCAACAAGCCGGCGAGCGGATGCCGCTCAGCCAGGCTGTGCGCATTATGTTGGAACTGATTGACGCCGTTTCCTATGCGCACGCCCGCGGCATGATTCACCGGGACATCAAGCCCGGCAACATTATGCTGCGGGCGGATGGTGGGGCGGTGCTGACCGACTTTGGCATTGCCAAGATCATGGGCGTGGTTTCCCACACTTTGACGGGGGCCATGGTAGGCACGCCGGCTTACATGGCCCCAGAACAAGGCATGGGGCACCTGGGGGATGAGCGCAGCGATCTGTACTCCCTGGGCATCCTGTTTTTTCACTTGATTACGGGGCGGCTGCCATTCGAGTCTACCACGCCGCTGGCGGTGGTCATGAAGCACGTGACGGAGCCGCTGCCGCCGCCAATCACGTTTAATCCTGACATTCCTGCCGGCATCCAAGACGTCATCCTGCGCGTCACCGCCAAAGACCCGCAGCAGCGCTATCAAACAGGCTACGAATTTGCCCAGGCGTTGCGCCAGGCATTGTACGATGAGGGGGGCGAATTGTTGGCGGCGCTGCCGCCTGAACTGCTGCGCGACGAACCGGCAGGCGCTCTGAGCACGCTGGCGGCGCAGACGCGGATGACGGCGACATTGCCGCGCGCGGCGGCAGGCGGCAGCGGCGGGCGTGGTGGGAACAGCGCTCGCGTCGGCGCAGCGGCAGCATCCCTGCTGGAGCCGGCGGAAGCTACGGTGGTGCGTCCGCGGGCGGCGCGCCCACAGGCGGCGCTTGCGGACGCCCCATCAGGCGGGCGACCTCGTTATCGCCGGCTGGCCTGGGGTATTGCCGGCATTTTGCTGATCATTCTGGCGGCAGTAGCCGGGGCGTATGCCGTTAGTTGGCGCACGCCAGAGCCAACTCCTATCTCGGTGGCGGCGCCGCCGCCGACAGACACGCCTGCGCCCACCGGTACGGCGACGGCAACTGTGCCTACGCCAGATTTTGCCGGCACAGCCGTGGCCGCCATCGCCCTGACCGAAACGGCTATGCCCACCGCCACGCCGGATGTGCCCACGACCACGCCTACTGCCAGCGCCACCCCCACGCAGACCACCACGCCAGACCTGACTGCCACGCACATGGCGAGCTGCGTTTTTGCGCTGGAACTGATCAACTATTATACGTATGACAATCCCGCCGCCCGCTCTGCGCCCACCGGGCTGCGCTTTCCGCTCAAGTTTGAACTGCGCAACAGCGGCACCTGCGCCTGGCCCGCCGGCTGGCAGTTAACGGTGCAGGATGGCTCGGCGTTCCGGCGGGACGAACCGCTGCTGCTGGAGGAGCCTGTGCCGCCCTCGTCGCCGGTAACGCTGTCCGTTTCGCTGGTGGCGCCGGCAGATGCCGGCAATTACGACACCATCTGGCAGCTTCGCCGCGACACGGGCGAACCCGTTGGCCCGCCGATTGACGTCACTTTGCGCATTTACGTGGCGGCGACAGCCACCCCGGCGGTCACCGCCGCCCCCAGCCTGACGCCATCGCCGACCATTGAGTCGGTATCGGACATTGGTTTCAGCGTCATTTTTGACTGGTGTGAGTATGCCGGCGATCAATGGCGCTGTGAAGTGGTGATTGCTCCATTTGGCGGCGTAGGCGAACCTTATACCATCTGGGTGTTTGACGCCGACCAGCCCGCGCGTTACTTTGGCGGCAGCCAGTTTCATATCATTTCCGCCCGCCGCTGCGCGCCCTGGATTCACGAAATTCGGGTGCAGGACGAAGCTGGCTACTATCTCTCGCGCAACCTGGCGTTTGATCCCGTCACCGATCCCACAGTGGCTCCCCTCTTCCCCGAAGGCAAATGCGTCGTGCCGTAGGTAACAGTTAACAGGGGTAACGCCCCAGTAAATCGTGGTGATCTCTTTAACCGCCTACCGGCCCCGCAAAGCAAGCGCGGACGCATCGTCCGGCGCGGACGCATCGTCCGGCAGCATCGGCGATGGGCAATTTTGGGCGCGTCTGCGCCCAAAATTGCCCATAAAAATGGGTGTCAGCCCCCACCGCAGGTGGGGCTGCCGCCGCAGGCGGGGCTGACACCTCCCATGATTAAGTGCAGCGCTACCAACCTCCCGCACCCACCAGGTCAGAAATTCATATTTGCATAGATTCTGCATAGTATGTTATACTGTCTTTGTGCCTCACTGTGCGTAAAATTTGCCAGATTTTTGTCATAGCCTGCACAATGACTTTGACTACCCGGCTCCCCTTTGTGGGTAAAAGTCTGACCACTTCTGTGACAGGGACAATAAACGAAGACAAAAACGAATAATCACACTTGTGAAAATGCGAGATTTTTCTCGCGGCGTATTCCCTTGCCGATATAATCGCTGTTTGTTGCGCGTTTTATGCCGGCATTGCCGCTTTGTTTACTAAACCGGGCAGTAATGGCTGCCCGGCAGAAAGTACAGGCGCTGCGTAATGCCTGTGTCAGACAAGGAGGGGTTATACGGTCCAATCTCCCCAAAGTGTATAGCGATATCTTTGTTCTGTGTAAACGCCCATCTGTGGGACGTTTTCACGCCTTGTCGTTTTGCCGAAAGTTTTCAAACCAATTGTTGCCCATAGAAAGGAGAACCTGAGTAGTATGTTTAGCAAACGTGTTTCAATCTTCCTGTTGGTTGTGCTGATGCTGGCTGTGGCGGGATTAGCTGCCCAGCGCGTGCGCGCTAATGCCGCCACGGCGGCGGCAAGCGCCCCCAAAGCGCAGGCTGAAGCCTATGGCGCCCTCCCCGCGGGGGGACTCATCTGGGACTACGGCCCGACCACCGGTAGTCAAGCCGGCTGCTGGTCCAACTACACTGCCAGCCAGAACTTTGCCGAAGACGTCAGCTTTGCCAGCAGCACCAGCATTAGCACCATCGTCATTTACACTTGCATTGGCCCGGTGCAAGGTTCAACCGTGCATATTAAAGTACGCCATGACGACGGCGCCGGCAATCCCAGCAACACCCCTCTGTATGATGCCGATGTGACCCCCACCTCCTGGGTGGCTGACCCCATGACCGGCGGCTATGCCGTGACTGCGGATCTGCCCACCCCGTTCAACGCCGCCGCTGGCACAATCTATTGGATTGGTCTATCTGGCAATGGCTTTGAACTGGGTCAGTACTCGGTACAGACGCCCGATGACGGTCATATGGCCCAATTCTCTGGCCCGACCTTCAGCTTCCACACGGCCGTAGGCGATCAGATGTTCCAGCTCTATGGCGGCGGCGGCTGCGCTCCGCTGAGCACGGACGTCTCCCTCAACCCGGCGGTCTCCTTGAGCGTTTCCGTGGGTAACACCAACAAGCTTTGGTTGGTCCGCCTCTACTTCGCCAACGGCACCAGCAACACCATCATCCAGACTGGTTTGCCCGCCTGCTTCAACCAGACCTTCAACACGCAGTTCGTGCCCAGCAACCCGCCAATAACCTCGATCTGCTCCTTCGTTTACGATCCCGCCGTTCCTGGCGTGGTCGCCCAGGACTGCGCGGCAGTGCCGTAAGTTCGTAGTACGCAGCCCGGCGCAGGCAGCTTAACAGTCGTCCACTGCGATTCGCTGCCGCCAATGGCTGATTCAAACTTGAGAGCATCTGCCAGACCAATGTCGGACTGGCAGATGCTCGCCGAAGAATGCCCCAAACTGTTCGTAACCATAGAAAGGAGAACCTGAGTAGTATGTTTAGCAAACGTGTATCAATGTTCTTGTTAGTTGTGCTGATGCTGGCTGTAGCTGGTCTGGCTGCCCAGCGCGTACGCGCCAATGCCGCCACGGTGGCGGCCAGCGCCCCTAAAGCGCAGGCTGAACCCTATGGCGCCCTCCCCGCGGGTGGTCTTATCTGGGATTACGGCCCGACCACCGGTAGCCAGGCAGGCTGCTGGTCCAACTTCACCAATGGCCAGAACTTTGCCGAAGACATCAATTTTGCCACCACCACCAGCGTTAACACCATCGTCATCTTCACCTGCATTTCCCCACAACAGGGGCAAACCGTGCACATCAAGGTGCGTAATGACGCGGGCGGTGTGCCCAGCAACACCCCTCTGTATGATGCCGACGTGACCCCTACCTCCTGGGTGTCCGACCCCATGACGGGTGGCTATGCCGTAACTGCCGACCTGCCCACGCCGTTCTCTGCCGCTGCCAATACCACCTACTGGATTGGTCTGTCTGGTAATGGCTTTGAACTGGGGCAATACTCGGTGCAGACGCCTGACAACGGCCAGATGGCTCAGTTCTCCGGCCCCACCTATGGTGGCATGACGGGTGTCGGCGACCAGATGTTCCAGCTCTATGGCGGCGGCGGCTGCGCTCCGCTGAGCACGGACGTCTCCCTCAACCCGGCGGTGTCCTTGAGCGTTTCTGTAGGCAACACCAACAAGCTTTGGCTGGTGCGTATCTACTTTGCCAATGGCACCAGCAACACCATCGTCCAGACTGGTTTGCCCGCCTGCTTCAACCAAACGTTCAACACGCAGTTCGTGCCCACCAACCCGCCTGTGACCTCGATCTGCTCTTTCGTTTACGATCCCACCGTTCCAGGCGTGGTCGCCCAGGATTGCGCGGCTGTGCCGTAACAGATAAAATTGCCCGTGACGGTTGTTTGCCCGGTTTATCACGGCAGAGATAATCTGCTGCGGATGACCTGACAGGCGACCTGATCAGGCTAACTTGCGTAGAATCGTTAAAAATGCGCCTGCTGAAGGTCGTTCCTTTGGCAGGCGCATTCTTTTTCAGGTGCAGCGCACTTTCAAACGAAAGCGCCTCACTCATCTTGGTGGGAGCGGCGCGCCGTTCAGTCGAGATCACGGCAAGCTGTGCGACTGAGTCATTCGACAAGCTAAGTCGAGTCGCTTACGCTGAAACCACACCCCGCCGAACAAATAGATGGATGCTGGCGCTACCTTTACGAAGGAGACAATTAGTTATGTCTAGCAAACGTGTATCACTGCTTGTTCTGCTCGTTATGGTATTAGCCATTGCCGCCTTTGCCACGCAGCAGGCTCGCGCCGATGTTTCCACTGTGACAGCAGAAGTCAGCGCCGTCAAAGAACCGGCTGCCGAATTCGGCGCCATGCCGGCAACCACCCTCATTTGGGATTATGGCCCCACGACGGGCAACCAGGCTGGCTGCTGGTCTAACTACACTGCCAGCCAGAACTTTGCCGAAGACGTCACCTTTGACGTCAACACCACCATCACCAGCATTGTCATTTACACCTGCAACTCGCCGCAGCAGAACCGCACCTTGCATATCAAGGAGCGTAACGATGATCATGCCGGCAACCCCAGCGACACCCTGCTCTATGACGCCGACGTGTCCCCCACCTCCTGGGTCTCCGACCCCATAACGGGCGGTTATGCGGTCACTGCTGACCTGCCTGGCGGCTTTGAGGCTTTTGCCAACAGCATCTATTGGATAGGTCTATCTGGCAACAGTTTTGAATTGGGACAATACTCCGTCCAGACGCCCGACGATGGGCACATGGCGCAGTTCTCTGGCCCCACCTTCAGCTTCCACACGGCTGTGGGCGATCAGATGTTTCAGCTCTATGGCGACGTAGGTTGCGCCCCGGTGAGCACCAACGTCTCCCTCAACCCCAACCTCTCCCTGAGCGTGTCCACGGGCGACACCAGTAAGTATTGGCTGGTGCGCTTCTACTTTGC
>JAGVTM010000399.1 GCA_019136785.1 Chloroflexota bacterium
CCCCTCTACGGATTGGTCGTCGTCTCCCCCTCGGACGCTGGCGGTTCGGGGGGCGGCGGGGAAGGCGGTTCTACGCCGGACCCATACTGGTAAATATTCTGCCAGGGCACGTAATCGCTGAGGATGTCTTCATCAATAATCACCTGCCCGTCCCGATTGTATACCGTGCGATACACCGTCACATCGGAACCTTCCGCGGCCCAATTCACCTGCTTGATCTCCTCTTCTGCCAGTTCCTCGTTATATTCCCAGATATCCGGTTTCGCCGGCTGGATGTTGCAAATCACCGGATCGTTCTGAAGTGGCCTAGTGTTCTGTCAGCCGTGATTTGATAGATTGGTTCAATCTGGGAGATTGAACCAATCTAATCCATCATTTTATGCTTGACGAGACACTAGATTGTCAAGACAGAAAATTGGGCATTCTTAAGGTAGGTTGTCTCGTTGTAGTATTAGAAATGCGGCGGAACTGGTACAAGACAGCAGTCTCTTGCCCTCTGCCCGGTTCTACTATCCCTGCTCATACACGGTTTCAAAGCGCTGCACCACTTGCCGCCAGTCGTATTGTTGGGCGAAGTGGCGGGCGGATGCGCCTAGTTTTTGGCGGCGGGGGGGCTGGGTGAGGAGGGTGAGGACGGCGGTGGCGAATTCGTTGGGGGTGGCGGCGAGCATCAGGTGTTCGTTGTGGATGACGGGGAAGCCTTCGGCGCCCATGGGGGTGCTGACGATGGCTTTGGCGGCAGCCATGGCTTCGATGAGCTTCAGGCGAGTGCCGCTGCCCATGCGGAAGGGCATGATGTAGACGGATGCGCCCGCCAGGTAGGGCTGGACGCTTTCTACCCAGCCGGTCATGGTAATGCCGGGCATATGGTAGAGCGGCTCCAGGCGGGGGTGGGGTTTCTGACCGACAATGGCTAATGTAGCCTGGGGTCGGGCTTCGCGGATGCGGGGCCAGATCTGTTCCACAAACCAGAGCATGGCGTCTACGTTGGGGCGGTAATCCATTTTGCCGCTAAAGAGCAGGTCAAAGGTGGGATAGAGACCGTCTGGAGGCATCTGGTACTCGGAAACATCAATACAGTTGGGAATGACGGCGACAGATTGGGAGGGAACCAGCGCCTGCAGGGCGTCGCGGTCGGCTTCGCTGACGGCGGCGACCCTGTCCGCCTGCCGGCAAGCCCAGGTCTCGAAGCGGCGCAGGCGGGCGGTCTGTATGGCGGAATAGAGGGCCGCGCCCCAGCGGGCGGGCTGGCGCAGGTCGGTCAAAAAGGCGCGGCGCTGCAAGGCAGTTTCGGCGTTGTGGTTGTCGAACAGGATGCGGCTGCGGGGGCTGCTCTGGCGGATGGCGGGGATGTAGCGGGCCAGTTCCAGACCTTCAATCTGGACGATGTCGAACTGCTGCTGGTGCAACAGTTCGCGCAGGCGCGTGGCAAAGAGGGGGCTGGCCAGACGAAAAGCCATGTCTGGTTGGGCAGTGAGCAAAAGCTGGCGCAGCCGCCGGCCAAATGGGCGCGCGGGCACGGGAACAGTGTAAACTTGGGCGCATAGCTGCGCCAGAGGGCTTTGGGCGTCGCTGTCTTGCGGCTGCTCAGGGTCAACAAAGCTCAAGAGGGTGACCGGGTGTTGTTGTGCCAGCCCCTTAATAATGTAGAAGTTGCGTAAACTGGCACCCTGGTGCGGTGGGTAGGGAAGCTGGGGGGTGAGGATGAGAATGGATTGGGCGGCGGTCATGATAGGATCATCACAGAGATGGATGGGAATTTCTTGCCACGAATTTCACGAATTTACACGATTTTTTTCTCATTTGTAGCGCAAAGTGTTAGTTTGCGCGGACAAACTAACAGTTTGTCCTACATATCTCCGCGCCCTCCGCGTCTCCGCGTGAATCGATTTTCGAAGGATTTCATGGTAGATGGACAGGGTGGCGGCGGCGGTTTGGGGCCAGGTGAAGCGTTGGGCTTGCTGGCGACCGCGGGCGATCAGGGTTTGGCGATAGGCGTCATCCTGGAGCAATTGGGCCAGGGCGCTGCTCCAGGCGTCCACGT
>JAGVTM010000455.1 GCA_019136785.1 Chloroflexota bacterium
GCCTTTTTTGTTTCCAGCCCCTTCTACCCGCTGCCTGAGTGTTCGCTCAGAAACGATTTCACTGCGCCTGGGTGCGCTTTACCTGACATATTGGTGACGTTATAATGTAGATAGATTGCATTTTGACCTTTGCCTGGCTGCGTTCACCCCCCACATAGGTGGTTCACATGCTCCGTCGCATCAAAATCGAAGAAGGTTGGTTTACGCTTTTCCTGGTTTGGGCCATGATCTTCACTGCTGGCCTGGCAATCGTGCAAACCGAACTGATAAACGGGCTGGAGATCATCCCCCTGCTCGGTACGATTGCCCTGCTGGCAGGCCTGGTTCTGGCAAAGAGCCGCTTCAGCGACCGCACCGCCCACATTTTTTCCTTCGTTTACGGCTTGTTCGTGCTGGCATACCTGATCGGCTTGATCTTGCCCGGCGACCTGCCCTGGCGCGAGCGGGTGTTTGAAATGGTTAACCGCCAGATTGTGTGGCTGCGTAAAGCGTTTGGCGAAGGCAGCAGCCGCGATGGCATCATCTTTGTCATGCACACGTCCGCCGTGTTCTGGATTTTGGGGTATACCGCCGGCTGGTTCACCTTCCGCCATGATCGGGTGTGGCGGGTGGTACTGCCCACAGGCATTGTCCTCTTAAGCGTCGTCTACTTTTACCTGGGACCAAAGCCGCTGGCGCTCTATCTAGGTTTATACCTGCTGCTGTCGCTGCTGTACGTATCGCAAACGCACCTGGTGGCGCATCTGAAAGAGTGGCGTCTGGCGGCAGTGCGGTATGAGCGCGGTATTAACGTCACCTTCCTGCGCGCCAGCCTGATCGTGGGCATGATGGCTTTGTTGGCAGCGTGGTATTTGCCGGCATTAAGCGCCAGCCCCGCCGTCAGCGACGCCATCAGCGACATCAA
Organism: Chloroflexota bacterium; assembly: GCA_019136785.1. Lineage (GTDB taxonomy): Bacteria > Chloroflexota > Anaerolineae > Promineifilales > Promineifilaceae > JAGVTM01. Next base: position 905 of record JAGVTM010000455.1, read on the forward strand.
CCAACCCTGGCGTAGCTTCCAGGACGACTGGACGCGCCTCTTCTCCTCGCTGCGTTCCTACGGCAGCCCCATTAGCGACCCCTACACCGACTCCCTCATCCTGGGCGGCCCGCGCACCGTGGGTAACAACCTGGTCATGGACATTTATGTTGACGAAAAACTACCCTACGTCTACTGGCAGGCGGCTGTGTTTGATGTGTACGGCCCTGAAGGTTGGGACCCGGCGGGCGGCGAACAGGTGCTGCACTACCCTGAAGATGGCTATCTGGACGTGAACCCCGTCCTGGCGCGGGAGGTCATTACCCAAACCGTCATCAACTACCGCGCCAGTTCCGGCGTTCTCTATGGCGCGCCCGACATCGTCGCCTCCGACCGCCAGATGCTCGTCACCCGCCAATTCGACGAAACCGGGCACGAAATTATCAACAGCGTCAAATCCCGCTACGTCCTACGCCAGGGAGACGCCTATCAAGTCTGGTCCCAATACAGCGCCGCCGACGCTGCCAGCCTGCGCCAGGCTACCGTCAACTACCCCGCCTCCATCACCGACAACTACCTCTCCTACCCCGACACCATCACCCCCGAAACCCGCGCCCTGGCCGAACGGTTAACCGCTCCCTACGACAATCCTTTTGACAAAGCCGTTGCCGTGCGCGACTATCTACGGGCTAACATCGTCTACAACGACCAGATTCCCGCCCCGCCCGATGACGTAGACCCCATTCACTACACCTTGTTTGAAAGTCGCGAAGGCTACTGCAACTACTACGCCACCGCCATGGCCGTCATGCTGCGGCTGCAAGGCATCCCTGCCCGCGTCGCCGCTGGCTACGCCCAGGGCGAATGGGACGACGCCACGTCCTCCTATCGCGTCCGCGCCAGCAACGCCCACACCTGGGTGGAAGTCTTCTTCCCCGGTTATGGCTGGATCCAGTTTGAGCCAACGGCTTCTATCCCCGTGGGCGACCGCCCCGAATCAGCCGAAGGCGGCGACAACTTCGCTTCCCCTTCACTGCCGCCCAACCTGGATCGGCAAGAGTTCCTCCCCGACGATGAGTTTACAGACACCAGCAATGATTTCACGCCGCCTGAACTACCTGACCAATCCAGCGCCCTGCTCAGCCAGGATTGGGTGCTGC
>JAGVTM010000199.1 GCA_019136785.1 Chloroflexota bacterium
CGCCAGCGCCGAGGGGCGTGAAGGCATGAGCGCGTTCCTGGAAAAACGCCCACCATTCTGGCAGCCAGATAACGCGGCAAAAGAGGATTGAGCCAGCCAGTTGAAAATCAGGGTTTGGCAGATTGAACTGAGTAGGGGAGGTCTAAGCCGGGCTGGCTGGCAGCGAGGGGTGCGGAGAGATGACGCTGCCGGCATTTCCCTGCCCCAGCAGAGTCGCTTGCAGCAGTCCAGGCGTCAAGCCGGAGAAAATGCGCACGGACAGACCCGGAACGTGCTGCACCAGGTCTAGCATTGCCTGCACCTTACTCGCCATGCCGCCGGTCACGTCTGTGCCGCGCGAACCGCCCAGGGCGGTCTGAATGCCGGCAAAATTCGCTGGCGTAATCCAGGGCACAACCTCTCCCTGCAAATCTAAAACACCGGGCACGTCGCCGGCTAACAGAAACCAGCGCGGCGGCAAGTGAGATGCCAGGTAACCCATCACTTCCTCGGTGGAGACAATCGTACCGCCGCGCCCGGAGTCAAAAGCCACGTCGCCATAGACAACGGGCAAGAGGCGGGCATCCAGCGCTCGCCGCACCGGTTCTACAGCCATAAACGCAATCTGCCCGTCCTGACAGTGGGCTGAGGCGGAAGGGGGTAAAGAAAATGCCGGCAAACCCGCTGCGTGCAGCGCCTGTACCACCAGCCGGTTTAAGGCTGCCGCCGCGCTGGCTACTTCGGCAAAACCCTGCCACTGCGCCGTCGTCTGCACCCCCTGGCGGGTGCCATAACGGTCGGCAGCTACATGCCCAAACGAGCCGCTGCCATGCCCTAACAGCAGGCGCAGGTCGGGCTGCGCCCGCCAGGCGGCGCCAATTTCAGCCGCCAGCCGCGCCAGCACATCCGGGCGCACGGCGGCTACGCCCGTTTTGTCGGTGAGCAGAGAACCGCCCAGCTTCAGGAAAACGGTAGCAGACAACATTATGGGCTGGATTGGATGACGGCGCGAACAGCAACTTCCGGGGTATCGGCAAACTGCAAGAGGTGCAGATGGGATTCCCGCACATAGGCTGACTGCACAAAAGTAGCCACGGTGGCCCGCCATTGTTCGCCTAACAAGACCAGTGGGCGTGGCTCGATTTCGCCCACTTGCAGGAAGCTCCAGGCCAGCGTCATCTCAGACAGCGTGCCTATGCCCCCTGGCAAGACAATCATACCGTCGTTTTGGGTGACCAGATGCAGCAGTCGTTCCCGCAGCGACTCAAACCGAATCTCTTGCCGCACCCAGGGATTGGCTGCCAGGGGGCGAAAACGCTCAATCTGGGCAGAGGTGACGCCAATGACGTGTCCCTGAGCCTCCGCCGCTCCCTGACTGACGGCGGACATGGTGCCGCTGTAGCCGCCCGTAGCCACGGCATAGCCCGCCTCAGCCAGCAGTCGCCCCACCAGGCGCGCCTGTTCGTAGGCAGGTTGTCCAGGCTGCGGAGATGACCCGCCAAATACCGAAATCACTTTTTGCATAGCTATCCTTTTCCACTCGCTGGACGTGCGACGCCCTTATAACCAGGGCATTGCCGCCCGCCGCTATTGGCGCAGCAGGAATTTGAACGTCGGCCCAGGCGGGTCGGGAATGTTAGCCTGCGCCTGGGGGGCGGCGCGGCGTCGCTGTAATTCCAGCTTCAAACTCTCCTCCCCTTTGCGCATGGCCCAATAATGGTTGGCGGCAAAAATGGGCTTCATGATAAAGGAAAGGTAGCGCAGCAGCGGCTTGTCAGCGCGCACGCGCCAGTGATAGGTGACGTCTACCCATTCGCCATCTTGTGCAAAGGTCCAATCGCCGCGACCCACGAAGTCGCCGGACGCTTCCAGCGAAAAGCCGTGCGGCTGCCGGTTTTCGGTCACCTGAAACTGCCAGCGCAGCGTATAAGGCAGCCAGCCTTTGGTGAATAGATCAACAACCTTGCCAATGCTGTTGGCGTCGCCCGGCTGCAGCTCGCGCACGTCCAGGTAAACAGAAGGCCACCAGCGTGCCAGGTCAGGCGCATTGCCCAGAATCTG
>JAGVTM010000626.1 GCA_019136785.1 Chloroflexota bacterium
GATTGCCCTGGATGGCACAGAAAACAAGAGCCGCCTGGGCGCTAACGCCATCCTGGGCGTCTCCCTGGCGACGGCGCACGCCGCTGCCCAAAGCGTGGAACTGCCGCTGTACCGTTATCTGGGCGGCACATCCGCGCGCACGCTGCCTGTGCCCATGCTGAACATTATGAATGGCGGCAAGCACGCCGCCGGGGCTACGGATTTGCAGGAGTTTATGGTCATGCCCGTGGGTGCGGAATCCTTTGGCGAAGGACTGCGCTGGGCAGTGGAGATCTATCACAATCTGAAGAAAGTGCTCAGCCGCCGCGGCTATCACACCACCGTTGGCGACGAGGGCGGTTTTGCGCCGCGCGTGTCCGCTAACAAAGAGGCGTTTGACCTGATCATGGAAGCCATTGAGAAGGCTGGCTACCGCCCTGGAGACCAGATTATGCTGGCTATGGACGCCGCCGCCAGCGAGATATACGAGGATGGTCTGTACCATTTGAAGACGGAAGGCAAGAGCCTGACGGGCCCGGAACTCGTTGACTTCTATGCGGCGTGGGTGAACCAGTACCCCATCATCTCTATCGAAGATGGCTTGCACGAAGATGATTGGGACAGTTGGTCCCTGATGATGGCGAAGTTGGGCGATCGCATTCAGATCGTGGGGGACGACCTGTTAGTAACCAATATCAAACGCATTGAGATGGGTTTTGCACGCCAGGCGGCTAACAGCCTGTTATGCAAGGTGAATCAAATTGGCACCTTGACCGAAGCCATCGCCGCGGTAGACCTGGTGCAGCGGCGCGGCTGGACCGCCGTGGTATCCCACCGCAGCGGCGAAACGGAAGACGCCACCATTGCCGACCTGGCGGTAGCCCTCAACGCGGGCCAGATCAAAACAGGCGCGCCCGCCCGCACCGACCGCGTGGCCAAATATAACCAACTGCTGCGCATCGAAGACGAACTGGGCGATACGGCTGTTTATCCCGGCATGAAAGCGTTTACCAATTTGCATCGTTAGCAACGGGACTCCTGGACACTGGGTTTCTCCGCGAAACCCAGTGTCTATGGTTGCCATCAACTGAAAATGGACGCGCCGTGGGGCTGCCGCTGGCTGACGCGGATAGTGGATTGCGAAGCCAGGTGGAAAATCTGGCGTAGTTCGGCGTGGGAGATGCCGGCAATCAAAATATCCGGAAACCCAATCGTATCCGCTAACTGCCGCAGTTCGCGCGCGCTAATCCCGCCCGTGCGAAAGCCGACATAAGCCAGGGTGTACATTTCGTGCTTGAGTAGTTCCTGGGCGGCGCGGCGCACGGCTGCCGCCGTTTGCCGGGAAGCGTTGTCTTCGCCATCCGAGTAGACAATTACAATGCAGCGCACCATGATGCCGCTCTGCCGCAGCGTTTGCGCATACAACACCATGTTGGTCATGCCGGCAGCCACCGCATCATACAGCGCCGTCGTGCCATTGGGCGTGTACACGCGCTGATCGAGCGGCGGCGCGTCCCGCAGATTGACGTAGCCATGAAAGAGCGCGACTGCGTCGTCAAACAAGATGGTGCTGACCAGAATGTCGTCCGCTGCCGTGGAGCCAGCCATAGCCGCCAGATAATCGTCATTATAGGCGCGGATCAGGCCGGCGGCATGGGGCCCCATGGAGCCGCTCATATCCAGAATGTTCATGGCCAGGGTGACTTCGTTGGTTGCCAGTTGGTTCAAGCCAACCCCTACCGCGCCCAGCATGGTCGGCCCATTCAGGTTAGCGACAACCAGATCCATGGTGTTATTGGTCAATCCGTCTTGCCGCGCCGATTGGAACAGGTCGTCAAAGTTGCCTAAACCGTTGTGGTTCATGAGGTTCTCCGTCATGTAGGACAATTCGCCGAATTGTCTTGGGTCAGGTGGACAATTTAGCCAATTGTCCTACGCTTGCGCTGCCGGCAGGAAGGGCAGGGGGGCGGTACTGTCAATGAAGTTGACGCCCCTCCGTGCAAATTCGGCAAAACGGGCCAGAGCAATGGCATGGAAATCAATGTCAGGGTGCAGCACGGG
>JAGVTM010000586.1 GCA_019136785.1 Chloroflexota bacterium
AAGCTAACAACTTCACCCGCTGCGGTCGAAAAAAAAGACGCCTTCGACCGCAGAAACTACCCCCATCTCCTAATTTTTCAACACGCTCTCAAAGGGCGGAGCATCCTTTCGGACTCACGCCAAAAGCGTGGCTGGAGTGTCAGACATTAGGTTTCAATCCCTCAAAGGGCGGAGCATCCTTTCGGACGGCAGTTATCCACAGGTCAACAAATTGGCCTTGTTTGCCGTTTTTTTGGCCGTTTTCAGTCCCGCTTACATGACCCGATCGGCGTTTCCGGGGGTCAGCGCAAGTAGTGATAAAAAGGGCGTTTTCTAATGTTTCATTAATGTTCTGCGCGGTCATTTCACACCCTACGTTTGCGCTTTTTTGTCTTTTTTCGCGCTCAATCACGGTTTCCGAGCTTCAAATGGCAATTGTCACTAAAATGTCACCAGGTTGGCGAAAAAAAAGCCGATTGCTATAGTGGAGAAGAAGCTGTTTGAAGACGATTTAGAGGCCTATCGTGGCAAACTATCGGGTTGCGGCACAGGTCGTGAGAGGCACAAATGCCGATAGGATTGCCTGTATTTTACCATAATTGACATGAACAAGGAAATCGAATTCCCTGACCCGGTTCTTTCGCCCTATACGGCGACTATGATTCTGGCTTACTTGCATGGTTACGCGCCACCCATTCTGGAGCGGCGCCGGTTGGTCGCGGTTGGGCATTTGCGGGCCATGGCGGCGTGGTTGGGTTATCCGCAACCCCAACTGCGCTCTGTTCGCCATCATTTGCCCTTGGCGGCGCACTTCGCTTTACTTCGCGCGAGCAGGTTGGCGTCCTTTTCTGGGGCAACCGCCATGCTACAGCCGGGGGCCACGCCGTGGCTGCATGGGGAATGGCCGATGCAGATTGATTTTTTGCTGGCGGGACTGCGGGAGGAGACGTGGCAGCAGGCGCTGCGTGAGTTGGGATTGGAAACGACTATCAGGCTGGATTATACGGCTTATCTGCAGCAGGTGTTGGCGCGTCAACGGGATGCGCCGCCCTTATTAGCGCGACGGGCGGCGTGGCAAACAGGCGGGGAGGAAGAAGAATGGCAGTTGCATTTGCCGCGTGGGTTGTCTACGTGGCTGCTCTTTGATTTGCTGCAATTGGGCGAGTGGCAGGGGGAGCGCAGGCTGTTGCACTGCACAGCGTTGACGGTGGGGCAAGCCATGCAGCGGGGGTATGGGGCGCAAATGATCCGCTGGCTGCTGGAAACGGCCACGCAAGAACAAATGCCGTCTGCGGCGGCGCGGCAGTTGCGGGATTGGCAAAGACGGGCGCAAATGGTTGAAGTTGATCAAGTTTATTTGTTAGGCGTCAAGCAGCCGCAGCAGCTTACGGAGATGCTGCGACACAAACGGTTCCGGCGTCATGTACAGCGACAATTGTCGCCACGCCACGCGGTTATAGCCGGAGAAATGGTTCCTGTGTTGGCAAACTGGCTGCAGAAACGGGGTTATTTGTTGGGAGGAGAGGCAACTGATGTGCGCCGTCGTTTGCTATCTCGCGCTGAAGATGACGTGAGCTATGATTGGCTTGGGTTACGGCTTCTGGTTGGTTTGGGCGGGGTCATTCCTTTGCCTTATCCGCCGCCATTCGCGCGGCTGAATGGGGTGGGGCAGGCGCTAGATGCGCAGCAGCGGAGTGAGTTGGAAGGGGTGGCGGAGGCGATTTTGGCTCGCTTGCAGGTGGCTGTGCGGGGGCGGGATGCTTTCTTCCCGGCGGCTACGGCGGCAGCGCCGGCTTTGATTGAACGCATTGAAGAGGCCATCAGGCTTGGAAACAAGCTGCAAATCCGTTACCAATCGCTGGGAGACAACGAGGCGCGGCAGCGGTGCATTGAACCGCTGCGATTGGAGCGGCGAGGGGAGCTTTATTATCTTCACGCTTACTGCTACCAGGCGGAAGATGAGCGGGTGTTTCGTTTGGATCGGATGGAGGTGTGAGGTAGGAGGTAGGAGGTAGGAGGTAGGAGGTAGGAGGTAGGAGGGGGGGCAGAAGTTGTT
>JAGVTM010000077.1 GCA_019136785.1 Chloroflexota bacterium
CAAATGGATGGGCCCGGCGGCATGATCTCCTTTATCCTGCATGGCGGCGAGGCGGCGGCGCGCGCCGTAGCCCGCGCTTCGCAATTGTTCACGCTGGCGGAATCGTTGGGCGGCGTGGAGTCGCTAATTGAACTGCCCGCGCCTATGACGCACGCTTCCGTGGCGGACTCGCCGCTGGCGGTGGATCCCGGGCTGGTGCGCATCAGCGTGGGCATCGAAAACGCGCAAGACCTGATCGCCGACCTGGCGCAAGCGCTGCGGCAAATCTGAACACAGATTGCGCAGAGTATCACAGATTTTACAGATAAAGGACGTCACAGATTTTCGCAGATTCTTTAGCCCGCTGCCTGAGCCTGCCGCAGGCCCGCTGCCTGAGCCTGCCGCAGGCCCGCTGCCTGAGCCTGCCGTAGGCCCGCTGCCTGAGCTTGCCGAAGGCGTGCGCTGAACCTGTCAAAAGAATCGTAGCGCAGTTTGCCAAACTGCGTGTCAGGCAACTGGTAAAGAATGGGCGGGTTGCCAATCCGCCCTACGAAGTTAGCTATTGAGGTGAATGGGTGAATGACAGCGAGCGCATTCTGATCCTTGGCGCAGGTGTTGCCGGGCTGAGCGCCGCCCGCCATTTGCAGCAGTACGGTTTTCAGGTAACCATCCTGGAAGGGCGCGACCGCATTGGTGGACGCACCTGGACCGACGACAGCCTGGGCGCGCCTGTTGATCTGGGCGCGTCCTGGATTCATGGCGTCACGGGTAACCCGATCACCGACCTGGCTCGCGCCTATAACGTCCCCACCTGTCTCACCGACTACGACCGCGTTTCTCTCTACGATCCCCAGGGCGTTCCCCTCCCCTACACGGAGTTCCTGCGCCTCAAAGAGCAGCGCCGCGCCGTGGTGACGGCGATGAACACCCTGCCTGTCCCGTCGCCCGCTGACATTTCGCTGGGCGAAGCGCTGCGGCGCGTGCTGGCGGCTGACCCCCTGCCGCCGGCGGCGCAACGCGCCCTGCGTTATGGGCTGCGCATCTTGTGGGAACATGAGGACGCCGCCGATCTGGATGACCTCTCCTGGCGGCACAGCCAGGATTTCGACGCTTTCCCTGGCGAAGACCACATTTTGCCCGGCGGCTATGGGCAGTTGGTCAATGCCCTGGCTGCTGGCCTGGACATACGGCTGAACCAGGTGGTGCAGCAGGTTTTGCTGCAAGAAAACGGCGTGGCGGTAACGACCGACCAGGGGGTTTTTACGGCAGATCGCGCGGTTTGTACGCTGCCGCTGGGCGTGCTGCAAGCGGGGCAGGTCGCCTTTATGCCGCCGCTGCCGGCAGATAAGCAAGCGGCTATCCGTCGTTTGGGCATGGGGCTGCTGGACAAAATCATCCTGGCCTTTCCGCAGCAGTTCTGGCCCCCCGAACCGCTGCAATTTGGCTGGCTGACCGGTGACGATGACGCCTTCGACGATTTCCTGAACCTGGCTCCGTTCACCCATCGCCCTTTGTTGCTGGCTTTCACCAGCGGGCGCTTTGCCCAACGCCTGGAAGAAAAACCTGACGCGGAAATCATTGGCGGGGTTATGGCTGTGCTGCGGCGGCTTTTTGGCAACGACATCCCCGCCCCCCATGCCTGGCGCATTACCCGCTGGCGCAGCGACCCATTCGCTGCCGGCAGCTACAGCTACGTGCCTGTGGGGGCCACGCCCGACGACTTTGACGCGCTGGCGGCTCCCGTGGCCGGACGCCTCTTCTTCGCCGGCGAAGCCACCCACCGCCGCTACTACGCCACTGTGCATGGCGCGTACCTGACGGGCAAACGTGAAGCCGAACGTATTCGACAAATAAGGGACAAATCCTGATGAACTTAAAAGCATTACTGGCGCTGTTGCAAGAAACGGGCAAGGCGTGGAGCGCCGACAATGCGTCGCGCATGGCGGCGGCGCTGGCTTACTACACCATCTTCTCCATTGCCCCGCTGCTGATTATTGCCATTGCCATTGCCGGCTATATCTTTGGCGAGCGCGCCGTCACCGGGCAGCTATTTGATCAGATCAGCGGGATTGTGGGGGAGCAGGCTGCCGGCATTGTACAAGAAATGGTCAAAAGCGCCGATCAATCCCAATCGGGCGTCATCACATCCATATTAGGCATAGCCGCGCTGGTGTGGGCAGCCTCCAACCTGTTTAACCAGTTTCAGCAGGCGCTCAATACCATCTGGCATGTGGACGCCGCGCGCACGCGCGGCGTGCTGGCATTTCTCTGGCAGCGTTTCGTGGCCATTGCCATGGTTATTGGCATGGGCGTACTCATGGTAGCCTCCCTGGTGGCTATCACCGTTATTTCTGCTTTAAGTCACGTCCTGCAAGAAGTCATCCCCCTGGTGGTGGAGGCGCTGCCGCTGACGGACATCGTCGTCTCGCTGCTGCTGATGACGCTGGTATGCTCGGTGATATTTCGCGTCCTGCCCAATACCCGCATTGCCTGGCGGGACGTGCTGGGCGGCGCTGTGTTAGCCGCGCTTTTGTTCACCTTTGGCAAATACCTGATTGGGCTGTATCTGGCGAACGCCAGCTACGCCTCTTCCTTTGGCGCCGCCGGGTCGCTGGTGGTCTTGTTGGTTTGGGTCTATTATTCGTCCCAAATCCTGCTCTTTGGCGCGGAGTTCACCAAAGTCTACGCCCACACCTACGGTTCGCGCCGCGCCCGTGAAACGCCCAGGACAGGCGCCCTGGCTGCCGTTGTGGCCGCCACGGGCGAACCGGCCTGGCCCACCCTGGCTGCCGCCGCCAACCGCCCCCCGGTGCAAAAGCCGGCTTCCCCCCTCTGGGTACTCACCGCCACCCTGGCTTTCCTCACGGGACTCGTCGCCGGCGCCCGCCGCCGTTAAAGGCTGCGGCAACAGCAATTCTCATTGTGGCCGCACAGCCTGCGGCTGAATTGCCGCCAGGGGCGGGGTCATAGAGGGCGAGGGGCGCTGCGCGCCCCTCGCCCTCTCCGAAAGCCCCCTTCCCCCTCTGGGGGTTGGGGGATGGGGGGCTTCCCTCACACCAGTTACCATCATCGTCCAAAGCAGAAGGCCCGTTCAAATTGAGAATTGCTGACGGTCACTGGCACACGTAATAAAAAGGGCGTATGCCATACGCCCCTACCGTACCAACGTCTCTGTAAACGGGGGCGTATGACATACGCCCCCGTCATTGACCTCTGAAATTCTGGAAACGCAACAGACCGCAGATCAGTTGTTCCGAATTGCCGCCAGCATCTCGTCGTTGCTGCCAAACTTAAATTCGGGCAGTTGCTGCGCGGCGGCTATGAAAGCCTCTGCCGCTTCTAACTTGCGCACGTCCGCCTTGCGCACCACCTGTCCGTTGCGCGCTGACAGCCGGGACGCCAGACAACGGATGGGCGCGTGATCGGCGGGTAGTTTATCGTCTGGCTGCTGCGCCAGGTATTGCAGCACCGCCTGCGCCCCATTCGTGCCATCCTTGCGCGCCGCCCCCACCAGCCCCTCGCTGGCTTTGCGCGCCCAGCCAGCCACAAAAACGCCTGCAATCGGCTGCTTTGTCGCCGGATCATAAACCTCATACGAGTTCCCTTCAATGGGATAACACGGGTCTTCGCGCTTCACAAATTCGTTCCAGACAACGGGCAAGCCAAAACCTTCATCTACGCGGTCGCCAATGGCAAACACCACCGTGTCCACAGGAATCACGCGGAATGTGCCCAGCCCTTTGGCTTTGGTGTCCCCATCGCGCAGCGTCAACATGGTGTCTTCTACTTCCAGGCCAATCACCTGCCCTGTCGCGTCCCCAATGATGCGGCGCGGCGAAGCCAGAAAGTCAAAGCGGAAGCGGGTGTCCGATACAGGCTCGAGCGCCCGCGGCTGCGCCGATAGCAGGTAGGCGCGCGCCGCGGCCACATCTTGCCCGACGGCGTTCATGACGGACGTGCAGCGGGCCAGCTCTTCATCCAATGAAGCTACGTCCAGGTTAGCCGCCACCGTTTCCATCTCTTTCTTGGTAAACTTGACTTCGGCCGGGCCGCGGCGGGCCACAGCAATGACCTCATCCACCTTCAAGGCGCGAATAGCCCAATGAGCAATGTCCATCATGACGTTGCCCACGCCCACGATGGCTACCCGCCGCCCGATGTCAAATTTCTGCTGGCTGAAGGGGGGCAAATTGTTGTAATGGTAGACCAGGTCTTTGGCATGGTACACCCCACGCAACTCTTCGCCTTCCATGCCCAACCATTTGGTCCCCTGCGCGCCGACTGTGACCAGAATAGCGTCAAAGCCCATCTGGCGCAGTTCGGTCAGGGTCAAATCCCCTTCCTGACCCACGGTGACGTTGCCAAAATACTCAATCTGCGCCGTGTCCATAATCTGGCTGAACTGCCGCCGCAAGCCAGACTTCATCTTGTATTTATCGGGGTAGATGCCATATTCAGCCAGACCGCCTGGTTTGATATCCCGATTCAACAAAGCCACGTGCACGCCTTGATCGGCTAATTCTTTGGCAGCATACAGCCCGGCGGGCCCGGCCCCCACCACCGCCACATACCGCTTGTTCCCATTTGCTTCCATGAAGAGGTCTCCTTTGAAAAATAGTGGTGAGTGGCGAGTGGTCAGTGCAGCCACTCCCACCCCGCTCACAAAATGAATCCAGGTAATCGTCGTTGTTGTCTATTAGTCGGTAAAACAGGCGTTTTGTTACTGGCAATGCAGCCGCTCTTACCTGCCAATTAGCAAATAGACAAAACCCGACAAGGTAACTATTCACCCCGCTCCCTGAGCCTGCCGAAGGGAACCGGTTTCGACAGGCTCAACCTACGGGGGGAGTGAACGGTTACCCGACAAGTTGTCTGCGAGTCGTGTTCAGGAGCGGCTGCGAACCAGGTTGGGCCAACCTGACAGGAGGTCTGCGCAGACCTGTCAGGTTTAAGCGTCCAGGTTGTCAAATCGCCATTCTTTAGTATATGGCAGCGGCAAACGCTGTCAATGCCACACGTCACGGGGTTTACACGACGAGTATCACTTGATGGAACAACCGGCAGGTGGGTTTAAGCCGCCGCCCGCCGCCACAGCCTTAGCCCGCCCCACAGCAGCAGCCCCACGCCCACCACCAGCGCCAGGCGCAGCAGCGGCAGCGCCAGGCCGGGGAGCTGGGTCATCGGGTCGCAGACGCGGCCCATGCCCGTCACCACGCGGCACAGCACGCTGTAAGCCAGTTCCCGATCCACGTACTCGCCCAACGCCAGCAAGATGCCGATGACCGCCAGCCACCCGTTGCGCCGTTCCGCCAGCCGGTTTTCTTCAGCCTCGATCTGCCCGCGCAGCAGGTCCACCTGGATTTGCAGCGTGCGCAGGGTCACTTCCGCTTCCTGCACGGTGGCCTCATAGAAGGCTTTGTCTGCCTGCATTTGCGCCACAGCCCCGGCCGCCCCCTGCCGCCAGGCCCGCAGCGCCCCGGCTTCTGGCAGTCCCCGCCGCCCGACTTCCTCTTCCAGATTGGCGGCGTTGACGCGCACGCCTTGCATGGTCTGGGCAAACTGCCCCAGGCCCGCGGCGTAACGGCCATAGGCGGCGGCGATGGCTTGTAGCTGTCCTTCCAATCCCGTCAGATCCTGCGCCAATGCGCGCCCGCGCAGCAACACCTGGCTGAGCGCCTGTTCTTCTTGCGCCAACTGCGGGCGCAACCGCTGCCAATAGGCGCGGCTGTATTGGTGCGAGACTTTGTGCGCCAGCAGAGAGAGTTCGGGTAAAACCTGATTGAGAAAGCGCCCGGCGGTCTGTTCGGCGCCATCATCATCGGGATAGAACAGAGCCAGACGCTCGGGCAGTCCCACGCGGTCAAACAGCCAGCCGCCCCAGGGCAAAGAGGCCAGGCGCAGGTCGCCGCCAACGCCCGGCAGCAGTTGTTCCGCCTGTCGCTGCCCATCCGCGGCGGAGGCGGCTCGGCCCGCGTAGCAAACTGTCTGCCCCAGGTAAAAAGAAGCGTCGCGCAGCAACTGTGGCGCGGACCAGACGCCCGCCTCCAGCCGCGCCCAGGTTGCCGCGTCTGCCGCGCCGGAGCGGCCATACCCCAGGTGGATGGTCACGGCGTCGCCCGCCGCCTGGGCAAAGGCAAAGGCGGCGTATTCGTCTGCGCCGCGCTGCCAGCGAGCGGGCTGCTGGTCGGGCGGGTAAAGCTGCTGCCGCGGGCCTGTGTCTGTGTCGGGGAGAGGCGCGGCGGCGGGGATAATTCCATCTGTTCCCAACCAGCCCTGCTGATGTTCCAGGGCGCCTTGCTGCCATGCCAGCCAGACAGACGCGGGCAGTTTTTCTATTGCCGCCGCGTTCTCCAGGCTGAGGGCCAGGAACAGATAGTGGTGCGCCATGGCCTCGCGCACCACAGGTTGCGCCGCAGCGGCGGGTTGGTTATCCGGCATGGTCGGGCGGCTCCTTTTCCGCCGCTGGCGGCGGATCAGATGGCGGCGGCATTTCTTTCATCTTGCGCACAATGTCAATCAGCTTCTGCCGCACGGGCTGGACGGGCATGCCGGGAACAGGTTCGTCTGTAGGGGGAATGGTGGGCGGGTCTGTTAACATACTGCCGCCGCCGCCCGGCATAGCCCCACGCACCGCCGGATAACCTTGCAGCGCCCGCAGCAAGCGGTAATAAGCCCGTATCTGTTCGCGGCGTGTCCCTCTTTCCAGAGCCGCGTCCACGCCTGGCGCCAGCCCCTCTAATGCGCGGACAAACCGCTGCCACTCCAGCGGCGACATGCTGGCGTAAAAACTATCTTGCTCCTCCTCAATCAACCGCAGCAAATTTTGAATGCTGCTCATTCCTCACCTCCACCTCTTCCCGTAGGGCGGGTTGGCAACCCGCCCATTGTGGTCAAGGGAAAAAACATGAAGCGCTGGCAAACCAACAGCTTTGACAACCTGCGTCTATTAGCTGGTGGAGGCGGGGGCGGGTTGCCAACCCGCCCTACAATGTCGCCGCCGTAGGCGGGGGCGGGTTACCAACCCGCCCTACAATGTCGCCGCCCGTAGGCGGGGGCGGGTTACCAACCCGCCCTACAATGTCGCCTGACAACCCACTCATTGTCACGCGCCGTGGACGGCGAAGGGGGACCAGTGGACGGGATGGCTGAATGGGTAGTCGTCTGGATGCTCTTGCAGGGTTTGGTAGCGCCGCTCCAGGGCGGATAATTGGTGATGCAGCGCGGCTTCTTCCTCCTCGGACAGCGCCGCCCAGTCGCCGCGCGACTCTGCCGCTTGCAAGGGAGCCAACTCCGCTGCCAGGCGGGACAGGGCGGCGGCTTTGGGCAGGGCGCGCAGCCAGGCGGCGGCTTGTTGGGCGGCGGCGGCGGGGGGCAGATGGTGGGGGGGCAGCAGCAGTTCGTAGATTTTGTCCATCAGCCAGGCGGTGGAGAGGTCGTCCACCGCCCAGAGGGAAGCGATGACCGTGCCTGCGCCGGCGGTGAGCAGGGCGGCGGGGAAGCCTAGCTGTTCTTCGGCGGCGCGGCGGTCAATCTGACCCGTTTCGCAGGCGCTGGCGGAGACCAGGCAGCCGGGCTTGAGCGGCAGCCGCCCGGCCCAGATATCGTCCAGGGTAAGTTTTTCGCAAGCCATTTGCAGCAGGCTGAGGGGCTGGCGGGCGTTGGCGGGCAGCGCCTGCCACAGCGGGGCGGTAAATCCTTGCGGGTGCGCCAGCAGGAAGGCGGATTGGCCCGGATCGGTCAAATCAAAGGAAGCATGGGTGGAGAGTTCCAGGTAATCGGCGGCGGGGGCGTGGGCCAGCAGCCAATCGCGGCGGGCGGCGGAGCCAAAAGCGACCTGGGTGCGGTCGCCAAAGCGGGCGGCAATGGCGCGCACTTCGCCGGGCGTAAACGCCAGGGAGCCGTCCGGATTGGCAATGGCGGTCAAGCGAGGCCCTGCCTGCGGGCGGGCGGCGACGCGAGCGATGGCCTGCGCCAGGGCCACGGCGGAGGGGGCGTAGCTGAGCAGGTAGTGGTCGCCCAAGCAAGAACCGTCGGGCAGGGGCAGGGCGTGCCAGGGGAGATAAGCCAGCAGGTCGCCGGGAATCAGGGAGATGGGCCAGACGGCGGGCAACTGCGCCAGGCGTGCCAGCAGCGGCGGCAGAAACGCCTGCCCCAGTTGCGCCAATCGCTGCGTCATCGCGCGCTGCCAGACAGCCTGCGCCAGGGGATAGAACAGGGACAAAGCAGGTACATGCGCCAGGTGCGTCAGCCAGTAGGCGGTGAGCCAGCCGGGCTGCTGCGCGGCAGCCGCCTGCGCCAGGATGCCAGGGACGTCCGCGGGGCCCAGGCCATCCTCCGGAAACAGGGCGTAGAAGAAGCTCTGCCAGGCGTCGCGGGTAAAGGCAGGCAAGGAAATGATATCCGCCGCCGCGGGCGCGTCCGCGGGGGAATCCGGGTGGATGAGCAGGCAGACAGTGCCCCAATCAGGGTCGCCGGTGGGAACCAGGTAGAGGAGGAGCCGGTTTGAGGAACGGGCCAGGGAGCGCAGAGCCGGGTAATCGGGTGGGGATTGGGCAAAGTTGGAGTCGCCAGCTTCGATCTGACGCAAGCGGCGCAGCGCCTGTTCCCGCTCCTGATTGAGGCGCGTTTGCTCCATTCTTTTTTCGGCGGCGGGCAAATCGCGCTGCGGCAGGTAGCGCAGTTCGGAGGCTAGTTCAGGCAGGCGGCGCAGCAGGTCGCGGTACGCCTGCTGCGCCGTCGTTGCTAGATTAGCCGGCAGGCGGTCGGCGCGATCCAGGGCCTGGCGCAAGCCTACGGCTTTACCTGCCTCCAGCGTAGCCAGGAAGTGGGCAAACAGTCCTTGTTGCAGGCGAATCTGCTGTAGCGAGCGGGCGGCGGCAGCAATTTGCGTCGCCAGCGCGCGGCTGTCTACGGCAAATAGCATAAGCTCCGCCAGATGATCCAGCAGTTCCTGCCAGAGGCGGGCAGCCTGTTCCAGGTTCGCCGCCCGCTCGCCGCGAATGCGGTCTGAGTAGGCGGTGCCCAGGTTGTTCTGGGTGGTCGCCCATTGTTCGGGGAACGCCTGGCGGGTGAGGACTTCGAGGGCGGCGCGGTAGGCGGCGATGGCCTGTTCCAGGTTCACCGCCCGCTCGCCGCGAATGCGGTCTGAGTAGGCGGCGCCCAGGTTGTTCTGGGTTTGCGCCCATTGTTCGGGGAACGCCTGGCGGGTTCGGACTTCGAGGGCGGCGCGGTAGGCGGCGATGGCCTCTTCCAGGTTCGCCGCCCGCTCGCC
>JAGVTM010000136.1 GCA_019136785.1 Chloroflexota bacterium
CCAGCCCCAACATGCCATAAATAATAGAAGGGACGCCCGCCAGGTTGTTGATGTTGGTCTTAATCAGGCGGTTGAGAAAGTTGTCGCCGGCGTATTCTTCCAGATAAATGGCTGCGCCCACGCCCACCGGAAATGAGAACAAAATGGTGATGCCGATGGTCCACAACGATCCCAACAAAGCGGTGCGCACGCCGGCAAATTCCGCTTCGCTGGATTGTGGATTGCTCAAGAACTGGGGCGTCAGCCAGGAGCGGAACTCCACAGTGGCGCTGGGATAGTTTTGCTGAGCGGCAGCCAGCACCTGGGCGCGGCGGAACACGGAGTCTATCAGGCTCCAGGTGTATTGCACTTGCGGCTGCACCACGCGCTCCAGGACGAGGTTATAGGCGTTGGCCTGGGAGCGGGCGGGCAGATCGCAGGCGGCTGCAGGTTCAGGGCGGGCGCAGACTTCGGCAAAGACGGCTTCTTGTTCAAAGACCAGCCGGTCGTCAAAAAAGCGCTGTTCCCGTTCCAGACGACGTCCGACGCCGTTGGAGATGTTGGCGGCCAGGATGTTGACCAGTTCCTCTTTGGGCAATTCTGCCAGCGTATCCGTAAACACGCTTTCGGCAAAGAAATCCAGCGTGCCACTGTCCGCGCCGGGAATGGCGCGGTTGATAGGTTCATCGGGCCAGCCAGGGGAGACGTCTGACCAGGCGGCTGCGCCGTTGAAGATGAGGCGCAGTTGTTCACTGCTTATGTCTGTCAGGAAGTTGTTCTGCTGGCTGACCACGACCACCAGGGCGTCTGTGCCCACGCGAATTTCCAGGGGGATGCCCCCCTGGCTGCGGCAGCCTTCAAACTCCGCCTGGTTGATGGGGCGGCTGGCATTGGCAA
The DNA here is from genome assembly GCA_019136785.1 of Chloroflexota bacterium. Lineage (GTDB taxonomy): Bacteria > Chloroflexota > Anaerolineae > Promineifilales > Promineifilaceae > JAGVTM01. Next base: position 877 of record JAGVTM010000136.1, read on the forward strand.
TATCAATGGCGCCTTCCAGGCACAGTTGGCGCAAGCCGGCGCTGCTGCCGTTGCTTTCTAATGTGGCCTCTCCCTGGTAGCCGGCGGCAGTAAAGCGTTCCAGCAGGCGTTGCGATAGGGGTAGCAGGGTGGAACTGCCGGCAATAACCACCTCTCCCGACAACTGATCCAGCGCCGCCGCCGCCTCGCCGTATTCGGCAAGCGTTTGTTGCGCCGCTTGCAGCGCCTCTGCACTGGCGGGGAAGTAGCCCACCCCCACAATTTCTTCATTGACGTGCGCCAGATAATACTGGATGAAGGCGGCAACCTGCGCTTTAGATTGCAGCGTTTCCTGCGTCGTATACAAATAAAGAGGGCGCGCCAGGGGATAACCGCCATCTTCGGCGACGGCGGCGGTAGGGGCTGCGCCGTCAATGGTTAAAGCCCGCAAGCTGTCCTGGTACTGCTGGTAGTAGGCGCTGCCGAAGAAACCAACAGCGTTGGGGTCGCTCTGGATGCGTTCAGCCAGCTCACGATCATCTTCGCTGGCAAACGTATTGGGCGCATTGAGCATAACGCTTTCGCGGTAAGCCAGCGCCAGGCTCTCTGGGGCGACCACGTTTTGCACGGCTACCAGCCCAAAGGAGTCGTTAATAATGTTAAACAACAGTGTTGTCAGGGTAATGACGCCCACAATCGTGGCGCCCAAAAACAAAAACTGCCAGAACCGGGCCGTCAGGTGGCGGCGTTTTATTTGGGAGGTGAGCGACTGCCCTTCGGGATATTGGCTCATTCGTATACCTCCCGAAAGCGGGCCACGATGCGACGGCTGATAATGTTCAGGATCAGGGTCAAAATAAACAGGAGCAGACCAATGGCGAAGATGCTGTTGTAGTCAATGGAGTCATAGCTCAAGTCGCCGCCGCTGATGCGTACGATGTGTCCGGTCATCGTTTCGGCAGAGAGGAACGGGTTCAAGACGAAGCTAAACAGGCCATCTTCGCCCAGAGTGAAGTTTTTGGGGCCAGAACCGGCGGCAATAGCCACGACCATCGTTTCGCCAACCGCCCGCGATACGGCCACGACGAAGGCAGCCGTGATACCCGACAGGGCGGCGGGCAGGACGACTTTGAGCGAGGTTTCCAGACGGGTGGCACCCAAGCCATAGGCGG
>JAGVTM010000622.1 GCA_019136785.1 Chloroflexota bacterium
CAGCCATCAAAGCCCACCTGGCTTGACATAAGTGTAGGGGTGGCGTTCCTTATTGAAGTTTCAGAAAATAATTCGGCAAACGGGGGTGAGGATACCCCCGGAGGAAGACCCCCAACCCCCAACCCCCTTCCCCCTAACGGGGGAAGGGGGCTTTTAGAGAGGGCGAGGGGCGCTGCGCGCCCCTCGCCCTACATTACTCCTTCCCTGGCGAGGGCGCTGCGCACCCCTCACTCACCATTACCCCTTCTCTGGCGAGGGCGCTGCACACCCCTCGCTCACCAGTACCCCTTCCCTGGTGAGGGCGCTGCGCACCCCTCGCTCACCATTACCCCTTCTCTGGCGAGGGCGCTGCGCACCCCTCGCTCACCAGTACCCCCTTCCCTGGCAAAGGGGGCAAGATTATCTGATTGCTTTCACAGTGCCCAAAAGGGGGAAGGGGGCTTTCGGAATGAGAAATAGTCCGCAAAGGGTTGCCCTCTGGTTAATCCCCTTCGGGCACGCCGTCAAAGAAATGTACTTCGCCGGTGTGCAGATGGTATTCAGCGCCAACGACCCATAGTCCTGCCTGCTGGATTAGCTGCTCCAGGATTGGCGACCCGTGCCGCAAATGGTTGGCGGAAGCGCGGATGTTGGCGCGCACGGCGTATTGGATTAGTTCTTCTGGGGACCAGGAATGGTTGGTTTCTAGCAACGCCTGCACGGAAGGGCGGATGCGGTCCACAATAGCCCACAAGTTGGGCGAACGGTTTTCGGTGGGGCGTTCCAACTCTTCCAGGGTAGCCACGACCGCCCCGCACATGGAATGGCCTAACACCACAACCAGGCGGGTGCCAAATCGTTCGGCGGCAAATTCAATGCTGCCCACAAGAGAAGGGGCTACGATGTTGCCGGCAACGCGGATGACAAACAAATCCCCCAGCCCCTGGTCAAAAATGATCTCGGCGGGGACGCGCGAGTCGGAGCAACCCAAAATGATGGCAAATGGCGATTGCCCCGCCGCCAACTCGTGCCGCCGCGCCTGGCTGGCCAGGGAATGGGCGCGGCGGGCGCCCATCACAAAACGGCGGTTCCCCGCTTGCAGGCGGTGTAGAGCTTCTAAAGCTGTCGTTGCTGCCAACTTAGCCTCCTGGTGAGAAGTGATTTGAGGTTTGAGAAAATAATCCGGCAAAAGGGGATAAGGACACCCCCAAGGGAAGACCCCCATACCCCTAAAGGGGGAAGGGGGCTTTCGGAGAGGGCGAGGGGAGCGGGATTACCGATTATGCAGGGTATGGGTAGTCCATCGCAATTGCCGCGTTACAGGATTATACCAGCGACCTGGAATGAAGATCAATCGGTCGTGGCGTATCTGCGGATACAGGTTGTATAATTACGCGGTACACAGAACTGAATGCCAACTTGCCGACCTGACTATTGCCTGAGTATGAATGTACAAGACCTGACTAAACTACTGCAACAAGCCGAACAGGCGCAAAGCCAACAAGATTATGAGACGGCTCTGGCTGGATACGGACAGATTTTGGCGCAAACCGCGGCGCAGATGGGGCCGGAGCCGGTGCGAGAGATTCGGCTGACTGCTTTGCGCAAGCAGGGGCTGGCGCAGCACATTTTGGGGCAGCAGCACGCGGCTATGGCCAGTTTCCAGCAGTATTATCTGGAAGCAGGCTCCAGCCAGCGGGCAGCGGAAGCGCTGGTGTTGATTGGGCGGGAGTATGTGCAAATGGGACAGCCGCTGCAGGCGCTGGCGGCGCATAATGAGGCGCTGCAACTGGCGCAGGCGTTAAACGACGCGGCGGGGCGGGCGTTGGCGCTGAGCGGCGTGGGGGAGACGTTGATGGTGCTGGGGCGACTGGAGGAGTCGCTCACCAACCTGGAGCGGTCGCTGGCTTTGTTTTCACAGTTGGGCAATGAGCAGGAACAGGTGCGGGTAGGGAACCAGTTGGGCATTACGTATGCGCGGCTGGGGGCGTTGGACAAGGCGGTGGATATCTTTCAGCGCAGCCTGAACCTGGCGCGCAAGAAGGGGC
>JAGVTM010000087.1 GCA_019136785.1 Chloroflexota bacterium
AGGTCTTGCGCGCGCGCCGGGGCAGCGATGGGGTCAACCTGGACAAAACCGAGAGTGGACACAGCAACGTCCATCGTCGTCGGCGGAAAGAGCGTTCGGGTCACCGCCTGCCGGCGGAGTTCATTGATCGTTATCGTCATAGTCATGCGGTTGCTCAGAAACCGAGTTTTTCAGAAAAACTCGGTTTCTATCTCGTCATCCCCCGCCGTGCGGGTCGCCTCCGGAGTTTCACGGGTAACCACCATTAGCGCAATGTCATCAAATTGCGGCGCATCGCCCACAAAGTCTTCTACCGCCATAATGACTTTGAATTCCACCACTTCCGCCGGGCGGCCCAGGTTGGTCTCTACCACCTGCTGCAGCCGCTGCTCCCCAAACAGGCTTTCTGCCTCATCCTGCGCTTCCGTGACGCCGTCCGTGTAGAGCACCAGCACATCGCCGCAAGCCAGACGAGCCTCGTTTTGCTCCCAGGTCAGCGTATCAAACAACCCCAACGGCAAACCAGTGCGCGTCAGGGCTTGCATAGGTTGGTCGGTGGCCGCATGCCACAAAAACGGCGGGTTATGCCCGGCATTGCAATAAGTCAGGATGCCGGTTTGCGGCTCCAGGACGCCATAAAAGACCGTCACAAACCAGTCGCTGTGGGTATCCGCCAGAATGCGGGCATTAGCCGCCGCCAGCACGCGCGCTGGTTCAGCCCCATATTCCAGAGCATAGGTGCGAATCAGCGTGGCGCTCATCGCCATGTACATAGCTGCGCCGATGCCTTTGCCGGCAACGTCCGCCATCAACAATCCCAACCGGCCATCGGGCAGTTGAATAAAATCATAAAAGTCGCCGGAAGCGTCGCGCGCCGGCTCCAGCGTCACCGTAATCTGCCAGCCGGCCACTTCGGGCACAAAACGCGGCAAAAAGCTGGCTTGAATCTGCCCCGCCAACTGCAGTTCATGCACCACTTGCTGGTAAGCCAGCTTCTGCGCGTATGCCTCTGCCTTATACGACTGCGCATACACCTCTTGCTGGTACAACTGCGCCTGGTAATCCAGAATGCGACGATGTCCTTCCACGCGGTAAACGGTAGCCGCAATCTGACCCGCCACCGATTGCAGCGCCGGCAGCCAGGTAGCCGGCTCGCCCAGGTGACGGTGCATCACCAGGTAGATACCGCCAATGCGTAGCGGCATGGCATCCCCGGCGGAGACGATTGGCACCAGAATGGCGTTCAGCGCCTCGCGCCGCTCTATGGCCCGCGCCGCCATTGGCAGCAGCAGGAAAGGCGCGTGGCTGTCCACTAGTTTCTGCCAGACCTCCGCCTCCACCTCCGGCCAATCCCCTTGCTGGCGAAACAGCACCGCCGCGGGAAACAGGCGAATCTCCAGCCAACTGTGCCCTAGAATTGCCGGCATATACAGTTCCAGGATAGCCGGCAGGTCGGGATCGTCAATTGGCGCGTTCAACAACGCCTGCGCCAACTGTTCTAGCTGCACCAGCTTGCGCCGTTCCTGGCGGTGGCGCTCTAAAGCCTGGCTCAACCCATACGCCGCCAGCGTCGCCAGCCACGCCCCCAACACGTAAAAAAGAAACACCGTCGCGCCGCCGGCGGCATACAACCGCGCGCCCGGCAAGGCAAACAAGTAACTTGCCAGCAGAAAAGCCGCCGCCCCCCCCACAAAGCGCTGCCATAAGCCTGGCTCCACTTCCGCCCCGGCAAACCGGCGCAAGTAGAGGGTCACGGGCAGCAAGTTCAGCGCGGGCAGCAGCGCCATCAAGCCGGTAGCGTAAAATGCCGGCAGCCACTCCCCCATCCGCCACCCCGGCAATGGCGTCACGCCCCCCCAGGCGCGATAAGCCGTCAGAGCAATCAGGCCCGGCAGCGCCACCACCGCCAGCGATTGCGACAGCGCCGACAGACGCATCCACAGGCGGTGCGGTCGCAGCCGCAGCGGATACCTGAGTTCCAACGAATAGCGGTGGGACCAGCGAAAGTAGAAAAGGGGCCAGATAACGGCCAGCCACAGGCCATTC
>JAGVTM010000172.1 GCA_019136785.1 Chloroflexota bacterium
AAGAGCCAGGGCAAAGAGGTCGCTCGCAACGCCAGCGCCAGCCTCATTGACATGGGGGATGGCGTGCTGCTGTTGGAGTTCCACGGGCCCAAGATCAACGCCCTCGACGCCGACACCATTGCCATGGGGCAGATGGCGCTGGCCCGCCTGCAAACAGATTTCGACGCTCTAGTTATTGGCAACCAGGCGCAGGACTTCTGCGTAGGCGCTGATCTGGCGATGCTGGGCTTTGCCGCTGCGCAAGGTCTTTGGGATCAGGTCAACATGGCCCTGCGCACCGGTCAAGAGCTAATGATGAATCTGCGCCATGCGCCCAAGCCCGTTGTCACTGCGCCGCACCAGCGCGTGTTGGGCGGCGGCGTGGAGATGACCATGCACAGTTGGGCCACCGTGGCTGACCACGAGACCTATATGGGCCTGGTGGAAGTGGGCGTGGGCATCATTCCCGCCTGGGGCGGCTGCAAGGAGACGATGCGCCGCAAAATTAACCCGGTCATGCGCACGGCTAACGCCGACATCCTGCCTGTGCTGCAAGACGTGTTCACCCAGATCGCCACGGCCAAAGTGGGAACCAGCGCCTGGGAAGACAAAGAACTCGGCTACCTGCGCCCTGAAGACCAGGTGGTCATGAACAGCGACCACCGCTTGATGGCGGCTAAGCGCCAGGCGTTAGCCCTGGTTGCCAGCGGCGCGCGTCCGCCAGAAATGGAGAAGATTTACGCTGCCGGGCGCGACGCCTTGAATGCCCTCTACCTGGGTGTGCAAGGGTTCCTGTGGGGCGGCTATGCCACCGAACATGATGCCCACATCAGCCGTAAACTCGCTTATGTTTTGTGCGGCGGCGATCTGAGCGCCCCCGCCTGGGTGGATCCGTGGTATATTTTAGACCTGGAGCGTGAGGCGGCGCTGTCGCGGGCGGGTGAACCGCTGACGCAAGCGCGCATCATGCACATTTTGCAGACGGGCAAACCGCTGCGTAATTAAGCCGTTGGGCGGGCGATCCCGCCCTCTCACCTTTCCCGGAGGAGGTTCTCATGGTTAATCGTTGGTCGCTCTTACTTATTCTGGCTCTGGCCCTGTTGTTCGTGTTGCCCTCGCAGCCCGCCGCGGCTGAGGAAACGGCGAATTCAGACACAGCCGCGCAAATGATGAAGATTGTCAAAGACAGCGCTATCACTGGCGATGGTTGTTCGTCTCCGGAGGGCCTGATTGGTCTGAAGGATATGGCTGTGCCGGCAGCCGCGCACAACTCATTCACCGTGATTGGCGACTCCTGGGGCTTTCTGTTCTATGGCGAGTTCAGAGATAACATGGTGGATGCGGGTTATGGCAACATGTTTGAATACTACATGCGCGCCATTCCCGGCACAGAAGCCAGCCAATGGGTGAGCAACGACCAGTGGTGCCCGCTCCTCTTCCTGCTGGTCAAATTTCTCGTGCGTAACGATACAGGCACGCCCCACGTCTTGATTTCTCTGGGTGGGAACGACCTGGTAAACGATTACGATGTCTGGGGTGTGAGCATTTATGACCGTATCGAAGCCGATCTGCGCATGTTGGTGGACGATCTCATTGATGAGAACAGCGACGTGGTCATCATCTTCTCCGGCTACGACATCGTCAACATGTACAAAAACCAATACTGCACCGACTGGGCCATTGACCTGCTGGGTTCAGCCGAGCCTGCGGTCGTGAATCCAGGGCTGATCGAACTGGGCAACCGCCAGGCAGCAGTCGCTGCCGACTACCCCAACGTTTACTATGCCAACGTCTTTGGCGCGCTGCAAGGTACGCCCGGCAATCCCAACATCAACGAATACAGCCCGGTGCATTATTTCACGGACTATCCATTCTGGCGTGAAGACTGCATCCACATGGGTCTCGACGGCTACGACGTCTTCACCCAGGCTCTGGTGGATTGGATGGAAAACAACGGCGTTATCCCGCTGCTGGCTTCCCGTTCTGCCGCTATTGAACAATAAACCACGCCGCACCCCCGTAGGGCGGGTTGGCAACCCGCC
>JAGVTM010000438.1 GCA_019136785.1 Chloroflexota bacterium
ATGAACGACACCCCTGTGATGACCGGAGGGACGACCCTGGAGATGCCGGCATTGTGGCAGCGGATCAACGATCTGGAAGCGCGCGTGGCGCAGTTGGAATCATCGCCCGCTCAAGATACGGAGAACCGGCTGGCCATGATCGTCTTTTCGGGCGACCTGGACAAAGCCATTGCCGCCTTTATCATTGCCACCGGCGCTGCGGCTATGGGTCTGGAAGTTTCGATGTTTTTCACCTTCTGGGGCTTGAGTATCGTCCGTAAGAAGAAGAATAAGGTGTATGCCGGCAAAAGCCTTCTGGAAAAAGGGTTTACGGCGGCGCTGCCAGGAGATAGCCTGGGCATGGGCATTTCGCAGATGAACTTCTTTGGCGCCGGGTCGAAAGTGATCCGCAAACTGATGCGCGATCATGAAGTAACGTCGCTGGAAGAAATGATGTCCCTGGCGCAAGAGTTTGGCGTGCGCCTGATAGCCTGCGACATGTCGCGCGAGCTGTTGGGTGTGCATGAAGAAGAACTCATGGACAATATGGAAACAGGCGGCGTCGCCGCCTTCATTGGCGACGCCAACCGCGCCAAGATAACACTGTTCGTTTGACCCCCAGAACGCTGACGAATGGGTTATTCCCAGCCGTCCCCGGCACGCGGAATCCCACTCCAGCAACCTGTCAGAAAACCTTGAAAATAGAACGCTGATAACGCAGAAAGGCGCAGATTTTCGCTGATTCTCTCGTAGTCAATCACCGTTAATCAGCGTCACATCAGCGTCATCCGCGTGCTATCGCCATCTTTTAGGCGGAGAAATCCGGTTTCGCCGCCACACAATTTCAGGAAATTCAAGATGTTTCAATCATTATTTGGCTTCAAAAAACACGTAGACGTTCCCCAAATCAGCGCGCAGGAGTTATACCAGCGGCGCGGCGGCAGCGAGTCGCTTGTGCTCATTGACGTGCGCACGCCGCGCGAATATGAATTTGACGGGCACATTGCCGGCTCCCGCCTGCTGCCCCTTTCATCGCTGTACCAGCGTCTGGAAGAACTGCCTAAAGATCAGACCATCGTTTGCGTCTGCCGCTCCGGGGCGCGCAGCCAGTCGGCTTGTGAAATGCTGGCGAACGCCGGCTTCAGCAACGTCGTCAACCTGCGGGGAGGGATGATGGATTGGAAGCGGAACGGTCTGCCGTTCAATCAGTCCTGACAACAGCGAAGTCGCCCATGCGCAGATGCACGGCAAGGGGATCCAGATAATCAGGATTTCGCGGATTGCGCAGACTTGTGGTGAGCGCGGGCGGCTGCCGTCCGTAGCCGAACCATTTGTTTTAGGGACAGGTTTTTGGGGGAGCCTCTGACCACTATTTCCAAAGGAACCGTTATCTATGGACAGATGTTATCGTCTGGAAGAGATGGTGAATGCCGGCACGCTAGACAACAGCGACGTGCCGGCATACGCCGTAAACGACCGCGTGCTTTTGGCCGGACAACCCCAACCAGAGGATTGGGCGCGGCTGGCGGCGGCATCGTTTAGCCTGGTGATTAACATTCGCAGCGATCCGCAGCGGGCCGCGGCGCAGGCGCAAAAGGCAGAAGCCGCCGGGCTGCGCTACGTTTACCTGAATCTGCCGGCATATGAACTGGAACCCATCCACGTAGACGCCTTTCATCAGGCAGTGGCGGCGGCGAACAGCGATGAGCGCATCTTCATCCACTGCCGCACCGCCTCCCGCGTGGCCCTGCTCTGGCTGTTGAGCCGCATGAAATTCGACGGTCTCATCCAGGCTGAGGCAGAAGCCGAACTGGCAGCGGCTGGCTATGACGCCGACGACCTGGAGGTGTTCCGCTACTGCGCCGACGATTACCTGGAGCGGGCGCAAGACCTGCTGGCAGCCGTATGACCACCATCCCCGCACCGCTGCCCCCGAAATCCACTCGCCGCCGTTGGCGTCACTATGTGCCCGCGCTGCAATGGCTGCCGCGCTATCGCCGTCAGGATCTGGCGGGGGATTTGATTGCCGGCATTATCGTT
>JAGVTM010000276.1 GCA_019136785.1 Chloroflexota bacterium
TATTACCGATTACATGAATTGGGCTGTCTATCGGGCGTTTACCCGCCAGGAGATGCGATATTATGAAGCTATTGCCCATAACGTCAGCCTATTGGTTGACTTGTACGACACGGAAAACTATCCAAATAATTGGTACAATCGCCGCAACCCTTTCGACATAAAAAAAGCCACCCCTTTGTAGCTAGATCTGTTTACCAGATGCACGGCATGAAGCCGACTTTCACGTACAAAGGAGTGGCTTATCTTTTTTGCAAGGTTGTTTATAGTATCAGTAGATCGAAATGAGTAGCCAAAACTAACAAAAAGTGCCACTATAAGCCCTTTAACCGTTCACATTGGAGGACTTAAAGTGGCTAAACAAAATAGTAACAGCAAGGAACTGAGAGCACAAGACATTTATCAATTGGTTCACACCACGTTGCAAGAACATTTCCAATTGGATATGGAGAACCGAACCTACGGCGCCCAGGATGTTTGGGATGTGTTGGTGGCGGCATCGGTGGAACGGATTAGCGTGGAAATGGCCAGCCAACTGCTGGAAGGAGCACCCAGCGGTACGACGGTACGCACATTGGTGAAATCCATGCTGCAAGACATTGGACGGATGACGGCGTTGGAGAAGCAGGTCAATCAACTGTTGACCGCCAGATTGCCGCGTCGGTTGTTGCGGAGCAAGCTGCCCGCGGCCATTGACCTGACTGAACTGCCTTATCATGGACAGGAGGCTGAGGATGACCCCTACGTGCGCCGCGGACGAGCGAAGAGTGGCACCACACATTTCTACGTGTTCGCCACCTTGTATGTGGTCAAGAAGAACAAGCGGTACACATTGGGTCTGGTGCTGATGAAGCAGGGGGAAAAAGCCCAGGATGTGCTGGAACGCTTGTTGACCCATGGACAGCAGTTGGGTTTGCGCCTCAAACGGCTCTACCTTGACCGCGGCTTCGACAACAATGGCCTGATAGCCTACCTGAAAAAGCAACCCTTTCCTACTATTATCCCTCTAGTTGTGCGCGGCAAACAAGGCGGCTCGCGGGCTTTGCTGGTGGGACGCAAAAGCTACACCACGACTTATGAACGGAAAAGCACTATCTACGATGCGCAAACGCTCCCCTTGTTCATCGTCTGCAAATACAGCAAAGGCAAATACAAGCGCAAAGGCGTCTTCCACTTTGCTTACATTGTTATTGGCAACCTCAAGTGTCAACCAGCTCAAATAGCTGAGGAATATCGTCGTCGTTTTGGCATTGAAACCAGTTACCGTTTGATGAACACGGTGCGGGCACGCACCACCTGCAAAATAGCTGCCTTCCGCTTGTTCCTGGTGGCTTTGGCTTTTCTCTGCCTCAACCTGTGGCAATATGTGAAGTGGACATATTTGTTTGTCCCTAACTTGAGTTTTGCGATAAAGCGGGCAAAAAAGCCCGATGCACCTTAAAAAACGAACAGAGACAACACAACAAGCCAGCCAAGTCTGCGATACGCAAACAGACCTGCCCGGCTATCAGGCAATTGGGCTGACTAAACTCATCAAGCCAGCAGTTGTTGCAGGATATAATCCGGGCTAGACCCCTCCTCAAATTGCCGGGTAATCCAATGAACCAGATACCCCAGCAATTCATTGGCGACCGCACGACACCGTTGCCCAGTTGATTGGAACTGACCACGCACCGCCCAACGGGAACGTCCTGGTGGTCCTTGGTCACTGAGAAGAGAATACGCTACAAACGAAAGGTACCAATGTCGTTTGATAGCCTGCCAACGCCGTAGTTGATAATCTTCAAAGCCCAGGTTCCCCTTGACATCTTCGTTGAAGGTTTCGGTCGGCCAGCGGTCGAGATAAGTGGTCAGGATACGTTTCGCTTCCCAATCCTGGCGATTGGTGGCGTAGAAATCGGGTGTTTTCGCCCGTTGCACCTGGTCTTCATAGGAAGCAACCAGGCGCACCCGCTGTCGTTGCAGATTCTTCATGGGCAAGACTTTGGTAAAGACCCAGAAGAGATGAGAGCCGATACGATACGGCCGATAGGCTTCATCCGGTATCGTTTTGATGAAGGCCTGAAGTTGCATCCACTCTCCTTCGACCAAGACGAGACGGTCTTGGGGACAGGCCCCAATCCAATCTTTGCCCACGGCTTGAATGGCCTTCACCAGTGGCCAACGCAGGAACCAGCTATCAAAGAGGACGACAGAGAAGGGAATGTCCCAGGCGATCGCTTCCTCTACCAGTTCCGCACCCAAGACGGTCTTGGAGCGATAGGTTTTCTGGCGATAATGTTGGCTAATCAGGGTGGCCAGATATTGTCGGTTGGTGGCCAGGGATGGTTGCTCTATCCAGGCTTGGGCCATTCTCTCCCGCAGCCTCTTTTCGTATTTCTGGTTAAACTGGAGATAGAGGCGCAAATTGATGGGGAATTGGTTCTGGCGATTGACATAGTAACTGGTCACCACGTCATGCGCCCAGACATTACGACCGATACTATGGTCAAGCAGATAAGCCAGAGCATCCATCGAACAGTGGGTATGATGGGCCAGGGTATCATCCAGAATCAAGCGCCCCGCCTCTTCACTGATGGGGCGACGGTAGAGGCGACTTAATTCCAGCTCTACCCGCAGGCGGTTCAAGCTGTCCTCATCCCAACTGGCTTGGGTGATGAATTTATTTAACGAACTCTGGTCGTTTTTGTTAAGGAACAAGGCGTTGATAGCGACGATAGTCGCTTTGTCACCCACTATCAACCCGGTAACGTACTCACAAAAATGTTTCTTTTGCTCCTCGGTAGTGAATACCGGTGCAAAATGGGAGAGGTTGTTAACAACGATGTCGGGAAATTGAACGATAGGTAAGCGCATGGGTCACTCCTTTTCATCAAGGATATGACTATTATATGCTTTTTCGTCCTATCTTTTCTGCCCTATCGCAAAACTCGAGTCCCTAAGCCAGGTCCGCGCAAGGTTTTGCATCACCTGTTCCCCTTAGCTCGTTGGCGTCTTTGGTTGTGGGAGATGATTAAGCAGCGGTTAGGCTTCTCATTGGTCATTCATATCCCTTTGGAGGTTTGATTTCGATCTACTGAGTATATTGTAACATGGGGAGCACCTGTGGAAAACACACGGCTCCCATTCAAGGCAGGGTCACGGTTTGCAGGAAGACGGCGTCATCTCCATCTGGCAGGTGCAGGCGGGCGGCGGTAGTGGGGTCGTAGAGACCGACGAGGAGCGTGTAGGCGCCGGGGGGCAGGTCAGGCGGCAGTGTTAATTGATGGTCATCGAGGATGATTTCGTCAGGCAGCCAGCCGGTGGTGGGGCGGCTCCAGGCGGCGGGTTCGGCGTCGGATTGGGCCACAATCTGGCCCGCGGCGTCGCGCAAATGGACAAATACACGGTAGCTGACGGCGGTTTCCGCCAGGCTGCGCCAGACCAGGCGTAGTTGCAGGCTATCTGCCTGCCGCGTCACGTCTGCGCCCAGCAGTTCAGCTACGTTTCCGAGGGAGGCATTTGTTTCTATGGCTACGGGTGGGGGCGTAAACGAGCGATCAGGGGCGGCAATGGTCACTGCGCCCACAGGAATGGGGGGCTGGCTGGCCCACTGCGCCTGCCAGGAATAGATGCCGCTCGGCAGACCAGCGGGGAAGCGCAGCACCGTTTCGCTACGCAACCGGTCGCCAACGCGCCATTGTTCGGGTTCGTATTGGGGGGCAATGGAGCGGGTCAACTGCCAGACCATGCGCCCGTCGGCGGCGGTAAGGCTGAGGGTAAACTGGTTGGCGGCTGCGCCAGCGACCTGCCACAGCAGGGCCACGCGGGCAGGGTCGCCGGGCCGGGCTTCGCGGCGATCCAGGCGGCTGCCCAAGAGCGTCAGGCCGGCTGCCGTTGGCGGAGGCGTGAGGGGCTGTAAGCCTTCCTCCAGGGGGGCATCGCCGTTAGCCGGGCGCAGCAGGCGCACCGCGCCAATGGGGTGCGCGGCGACCGTTTGCCCGGTATCTCGTCGCACCAGGCCCATTTGCACCTGGTAAAGGTCAGGCGGCGCGCCGTCCAGCAGGCGGAGTTCAAATGGCTCCAGGCGATAGCCATCGAGGGGCCAGGGGGCGGACCCTATGAAGCGCCAATCGCGCGGGCGATAGGTGTCGGGCGTGTTCCAGACCAGGCCATTTTCGTCTACAAGGTGTACGCCAAAATCATAGATGACGCCAATGGGGCGCTGCGCCTGCCAGTAGGTGTCCAGGTGAATAGTCTGGCTGGCGTCGGGCAATGAGGGGGGGAGTTCTGCCGCCAGCAGGCGTAGTTCGCCGGCAAAATCAATGGGGTTCGTGGCTGGCGCGCCCCAGACGCCCGTTGGGGTGAGGCGGAACATGCGCAGGGGGGAGTCTACGTGGGCGACCAGCAGCCAGGCCAGCAGGGCTGCGCCGCCGCAAGCCAGCGGCGTTAGCCTCGATAAAGCGAGGGAAGGGGCAGGCGATGAGCGGGTAGGTTTGGGCAGGCGGGGAGCCAGGAAAAGGAAGAATGCCGGCATCCCCGCCAGCAACGCCAACCAGGATATAAGCGCCCCGGCCCGGCGCGCGGGCGTCGTTCCCCAGTAGAGATGCAGGGTATGCGCGCCTGCCGGCAAATCCACCTGGATCAGGCCATGCGGGTCGCTGGCGTATAGGGGCCAGGGCTGCCCATCTAGCTGTGCCTGCCAGCCAGGGAAATAGAACTGGCGATAGGTCCATGTGGCTGGTTGCGCCAGCGTTGCCGTATAGACAGCGTCCAGTGGGTCTGGCGATGCGCATTGCTGGTCTGTCTGGGCGCATTCCACCAGGCGGTCTGGGTTGCTTGTGTGGGTCAGTTCTTGCCGTAAGGCAGTGGTATCGGGCAGTTCAGCGACGGTGTGGGGCAGGAATTCGCCTAAGGTGGTCGTGCCAATGAAGTAAGGGGGCGCTTCAAAGGCGACCAGGTGGGACAGGGTAGGGTTTTCGGGGAATGGTTCCTGGGGCAGAAAAAGCCAGGGCGTAGCGACAACAATGAAGAGGGTGGACAGCGCGGCTGCCAGCCAGCCGCCGCCGCGCACAGCAGCCAGGCGGGATGTGCCGGCAGCTACCAGTCCCAACGCCAGCCAGGAAATAACGCCCAACAGCCGCCACGGGTACAGCGTCTGATCAAGCAAGGGGATGGCGTTCCAAACGAAGGCGGAGGCGGGAGTGATCAGCCAGATAGCTAACAACAGCAGTCCGCCCCATCCTGTCGCCAGCCAGCGCTGCGCCTGATCCAGCCGGCGCCAGCCCCAGAGCAAGCCAGCGGCGGCGACCAGCAAGGCTACAAGCGGCAGGGGACGCACCACAGGCGGGTTAAGCAGGGCGGGGTCAGCGGGCAGCATGGGCGCGGCGAATAGTTCGCGCAGCCAGAGGAAGTTTTGGGCAATGCCATACCCCTGGCTGATGCTGATCTCTGCCTGGGTGGCGGCAATTTCTGCCAGGGCAGGCAGCCAGAAGAAGGCGGTCAGACCCACGCCCAGGAACAGACCGACTGCCGGGCCAACCAGGGCGCGCCAGCCCCAGCGCCAGGCCAGCCAGAGCAGCCACAGTCCCAGGATAAGAAGGCTCTGGTAGGTGACGGGGTAGTGGCTGAGGAACATGCCGGCAAATAGGAAGGGCAGGGCGGCTGTCCAACGACGGCTGCCTTGCGCGGCGCGCCAGAGCGCCAGGGTCAGGAAGGGGAGGAAGACGAGGGCTTGCGTTTCTGGCAGGCTGCCGCGCACGCCCACGTCGTAGAGGAAGTAGGGGCTGTAGACGTAAGCCAGCGCCCCCAACCAGCCGCCGATGCCGTTAAACAGGGTGCGACCAAACCAGTAAGCGCCTGCCGCCGCCAGCCAGTATTGCAGAAAGACGACCAGGCGGTAGGCAGCGGGGATAGGCAGCCCGGCCTGCGCGGGCAGGGCCACGCTCATGTGGGAAAGAGCGGGGAAGAAGTTGAAGACGGGGTAACCGTAGCCGTGCACCAGGTCGGGCGACCAGCGGGGCCAAAGCTGCGACCAATCCCAGACGCGCAGTAGAGCCAACACGCGGTAGAGATGGGGAGCCAGGTCGTTGGTGCGGGGGATGGCGTCGGGGGTGAAGAAGGGGGAAGCTGCCGGCACAACCGCCACCCCCAATCCAACCAATACCAATAATATGCGTGGCAGCCTGGGAATCAATGGGGTTGATGCTTGTATTAGCCCACCTTCTGTAACAGGTCCGTAATAAAGTCACGCGCCGTGGCATGGCCTTTTGCCTTACGGGTAATATAGTACAAATCAGTAATCGTTGTGGCTATCACGTATAGCACAAGGCTAGCTTTTGGAGCAACCTCCAACAGATGGGTTGCCTGCTCCACAAAGGGCCACCGCTCCAACGCAAAATCCCGGATGACGTTCGTGTCTAACAAAACCCTCATCCGTATTTTTCCTGGAAGTATTGGGTCTTCAGATCTTCCGGGTCAAAGCCTTTCAGAAATCCGCGCCACTTTTCAAGGAAGGCGGTCAGGAGCGGCATGGATTCAGTTCCCGGAGAAGTAGTTGGCATAATCACAACAAAGATTTCGGCTTGCTGGTTAGCCCATTTGGCGATTTCCGAAATCTGAACGACGCCGTCTTTCTGAATGGTGGTTTGAAACCTATAGGCTTCTATCGTTTACACTCCTTAGAACGATAAGGGGCTGTCGGGTTGTGCCGGCACATGTATGGTACGCATACTAACCGCCTGGATTGTACCAGTTATGGCAAAAATGGGTCAATCAAAACCCACGTCTTCCACGGGAACAAGAAAAAAGCCCGTCAAGGGACGGGCTTTGGCATAACAAAGGTCTGACAACGGCGGCTACTTTAGCCTACTGCCAGTTCATCCAGGGCAGGTTCCACAGGTATGGCGACTTGGGAGTCAATCAGTTTGAAGACTATCTGATCGTTTTCCATATCAATCAAGACGGTGTCGCCGCGCTTGAATTCCCCTTTGAGCATGCGCACGGAGAGGGGGCTTTCCACAAATCGCTGCAAGGCGCGCTTCAAGGGGCGGGCGCCGAAATCTTTGTCGTACCCTTCGTGACCTAGCCAGTTACGGGCGGCGTCGCTTAGTTCAATTTGTAAGCCATATTCGCCCAGGCGTTGGCGGATTTCTTTCATTTGCAGGTCTACGATACGCACCACATCGGCTTCGGACAGCGGTTCGAAGATGATAATTTCGTCAATACGGTTAATAAACTCCGGCCGGAACGTGCGGCGCAGGGCGTCTTCGATGCGTTCGTGATCGGCGCGTTCTTCGGGATCGCGCATGCCGGCAAAACCCAAAGCCCCCGACCGCTTCACAAAGGAAGTGCCCACGTTGCTGGTCATCACCACCACACAGTTGCGGAAGTTGACTACGCGGCCCTGACCATCCGTCAGGCGACCGTCGTCTAGCAGTTGCAGCAGCGCATTCCACACATCCGGGTGCGCCTTTTCGATCTCATCAAACAGCACCACGCTGTACGGACGCCGCCGCACCTGCTCGGTTAGCTGACCGCCCTGTTCGTACCCAACGTAGCCAGGCGGCGCGCCAAACAGGCGGCTGACGGTGTGCTGCTCGCGGAACTCGCTCATGTCCACGCGAATCAAGGCTTCTTCGTCGCCAAACATGAACTCTGCCAGCGCCTTCGCCAGCTCTGTCTTGCCCACGCCTGAGCTGCCCAGGAAGATAAAAGAGCCAATGGGGCGACGGGGATCGCTGAGGCCGGAGCGGCTGCGGCGGATGGCGTCTGCCAGCACAGCGACGGCGCGCTCCTGACCAATGATGCGTTCGTGCAGCCGTTCTTCCATGTGCAGCAGTTTCTCGGCTTCCGTTTCAATCACCTGATTGACGGGAATTCCAGTCCAGGAAGCAACGACTTCGGCAATGTCTTCAGCCTCGACGAATTCGTCCAGTTTGTTCTCTAGCTGCCAGGTCTCGCGCTCCTCGGCAAATTCTGCTTCTAGCTTCAGCCGTTCCGCGCGGCGCAGCGCGGCGCGCTCGTAGTCGCGGGCGGTGTGCGCTTCTTCTTCTTGCATAATGAGCGCGTCCAGATTTTTCTTCAGTTCTTTTAGTTCAGTGGGCAGGGTATGCAGGGCCACGCGCAGCTTGGCTGCTGCTTCATCCATCAGGTCAATGGCTTTGTCTGGCAGCCGCCGATCGGTGACGTAACGATCAGAGAGACGGGCAGCGGCTACCAGGGCAGCATCGGCGTAGCGCACCTGGTGGTGCGTTTCATACCGGTCGCGTAAGCCGTACAGCATCTTGATGGTATCGTCTACCGATGGTTCTTCCACAAAAATAGGGGCAAAACGGCGCTCCAGGGCGCTGTCCCGCTCAATGTATTGGCGGTATTCGTCCAGAGTGGTGGCCCCCACGCATTGGAGTTCGCCGCGGGAGAGGGCAGGCTTCATCATGTTGCTGGCGTCCATGGCGCCGCTGGCGGCGCCGGCGCCGACGACGGTGTGCAGTTCATCAATGAAGAGGATGATTTCTCCCTGCGCCTGTTGAATTTCTTCCATGGCCGCTTTGAGCCGCTCTTCAAATTCGCCGCGGAAGCGACTGCCGGCAATCATCGCCCCCAAATCCAGCGAAACCACCTGCTTATTCAACAGATTTTCAGGCACATCGCTTTCGTTAATCTTTTGCGCCAGCCCTTCCACAATGGCGGTTTTGCCAACGCCCGCTTCCCCAATCAACACCGGGTTGTTCTTGGTGCGCCGGCTGAGCACCTGGATGACGCGCAGAATTTCATCATTGCGGCCAATAACGGGGTCCAGTTTGCCTTCTCGCGCCAACTGCGACAGGTTGCGGCTGAATTTTTCCAGCGTCTTGTAACGGCTTTCTGCCTGACGGTCGGTAACGCGCTTGCCGCCGCGTAAATCTTCCAGGGATGCTGTCACCCGCTCCCGCGTGACGCTGAACTCCTGCAGGATGCGGGCGGCGGGCGTGTTTCGTTCGCTCAGAATAGCCAGGAAGATGTGTTCGGTGGAAATAAACTCGTCTTTGAGCCGGTTGGCTTCACCCTGGGATAGTTCCAGCACCGTGCGCAGGCGGGGGGTGTAGAAAATCTGGCCTACAGAGCCGCTGTAAACGGCAGCGCGCGGCGTGCTGCGCAGTTCGTCATCCACACGGCCGCGCATGGCGCTGACGTCTACGTTCATCAGCCCCAACAGTTG
>JAGVTM010000481.1 GCA_019136785.1 Chloroflexota bacterium
CGAAGGGGCGATTAAGGGGGACTGCAGCCCGTTGTTTATCAGGTCGGTTTCGCGCCACAGCGGGCGACCGCCAACAAAGCGGCGCAAGCGACCATCCTGGTACAGGATGATCACGCTGCCATCTTCGCTGTAAATGGCTACATCCACCGCCTGCGCCAGGTCTACGCCTTCGGCAAATTCAATCGCTTCCTGCCCTTCGCTAATGGTGAAACCTTCCCCATCGGGCAAATATCGCCATACCTTTTCGGCGGCGCGGTCCAGCAGGTATAGATTTTCGGCATAGGTGGCGATAGCCGCCGGCTGCCGCCAACTGCTGGCTAACCCCAAAGGCACGGCCCGCCGATCAGAATAGTCAGGGTAGTAATTGATCAACGCCCCGCTGTTGTCCAGGACAGCCAGGCTGGGGCGGGACACAATCTGGCCCGTATCCCGCCATAACATATCTGTCAGCGTGGTCACAATCTGGCTGCCAATGGCCTGGTTGGTAAACAGCAGTAGTTCTGGCTCGGCAGTAGTCAGGGTTACGTAATCTTCGCTGGTGTTGTGCAGCCACACCTCATTATTAGCCCGATCCAGGGTGTAAATATCCCCGTTAAGCCCATCGCGTAGGACGACGCTGCTGATGCCGGCATTTTCCCCATACGTATACAAGACGCTGGCTTGCAGCCGCGTGATATCGTCCAGGCGATCCATTTGCGCCAGCGCCGTTTGCCGCATGGACTGTATGTCCGCATTGCCTGGGCGCAGCGTTTCGGCCTCCACACTCAGCGCTAAAACCTGGCTGTAATAGGCGCGCGCCGTGCCGGCATCTTCAGCCTGCTCTGCCAGACCAATTGCCTGCCCCATTTGCTGCCGGATTTCACTAAAACGATTGGACAACCCGCGCTGGAAATAGGTTGTGGTCACCACCAGGGCAATAATCACCGGAATAATCACAGCCGCCAGGGCCGGTAATGCCCAATTCACGGGCTCTTCGGCGGACGCTGCCGCCGGGCGGGGCGGGTTGAGCCGCGCCAGCAGTTGCGCCAGCCAGCCCATAAAGCGCCCCAGCCCGTGAGCCGCTTGCGAAGTCGCCTGGCGTGCCGTTGGGGTAGCCTGGCTTGCTCTCGGGGCAACCTGACGGGTTATAGGAGTGGTCTGCTGTGTCGCCGGAACCTCCGTGGCGTCGCCGTGGACGTGGGGACGGGCAAAAGGCGGGCGGGGACGCGCTGCCTGGGCTGCCGTGAGGGGTTGGCGGTTGTATTGGGGATCGCGGCGAGGGGCGGTTGTGGGCGGCTCCAGTTGCTTGCCTGTGCTTTTTGCCGCGGCAGGCCGGGCAGCGATCAAGGGTTCTTCATCGGTGAATTGGATCAACATCAGGCGAGCCGTATCCGAAGCTAACAGCGCCGCCAGCATATCCAGACTTTCCTCCAGGTCTTCGCTTTCCACCAGCACAGGGCGGATGGTGGCTGCCGGCAAATGCGCCATGCGCGGATCAGCCAGCAGCAGCATGTGGCCCGGCTCCAGCCAGTTATGGTAGAAGCGAATATCTAGCCCGGCTGTGCGCCCCAACGGCGTCATGCGCGGCGGCGCAGTTGCCGGCAGCCGTTCCACGCCAAAATGATGGCCCAACATGGCGAAAGACTCCCCCGTCTGCGCAATAAACAACTCCTGCCCGCGCAAGACGGCGCAGGTAACAGCCCCCTCGCGCGGCGTGTCGCTGCCGTTCACGTTGCGCCGCAGCAGCATCTCGTTTGTTTCCACAATCGCCTTGCGCAGCGCCGCCGTAATGCTGCCGGGCGTCTGGTAAAATAGCTGGCTGATGCTGTCCAGCAAATCCTGGGCCATCACCTCTGTTTCTGCTGCCGGGCCGCTCAACGTCAGGTGGACAAACAGGTAATCGCTGCCTCGTCCCCGCGCCGCCCGCGTGGGCGGCGACTGCGCCTGCAGACCGGGCACGGCAGCCGCTGCCTGCGCCTCGCCATTGATAATGTACAGTTGTCCCGTAACCGCTTTAAGGTCCATAGTGACAGGATGGC
>JAGVTM010000619.1 GCA_019136785.1 Chloroflexota bacterium
GCCGCCGCCCGGCGCGAACCGCCGCTTGCGGCGCCGCCGGACGCGCGCTGAGGAAAGCGTGCAATCCCAGCAGCAGCAAATTGACGGTGGCCGGGTGGACATTGTGCCCATAGACGGCGACTGCCTGATAGGAAAAGGGAAAAGCCGCCAGCAGCAAGCCGGAAAAAACCGCCCAACGCGGGTTCTGCCACAGCCGCCAGGAGAGCCAGGTTAACAGCAGCGCGTTGAGAGCGTGCTGACCCACGTTGAGGCCATGCAGCAACCAGGCTGGATAGGCGTCAAAGAGGGGCTTGATGAGCAGAAAGGGCAGGAAAGTGAGGGGGCGATAAAAGCCAAAGGCCTCGGTGGGCAGCCAGACGGAAGCGAGCGTCAGGTCTTTGCTGATGCGAATATGCAGCAGGGTGTCATAGATGAGGGGCAGGCGCAGCGTGGGCCAATAGAGGTAAAGAGCCAGGCATACTGGCAGCGCCCACCACCCTTTTGACGACCCCACCGCAGGCGGGACTGCCGCCGCAGGCGGGGCTGCATTAAGACCCTTCATCTGGCAGGGAGGCGGCGCAGCGAAAGCCAACATCATCCAGCAGTAGCTCCGGATTGATGGCTCGCCGGTAAGTGGTGCGCGTTTCATCCCGCCCCAACAGGTCAAACAGGCGGAAACTGCCGCCGCGCGCCACTTTAACATCGCCCGTCTGCGGGCCCGTTGGATTTTGCGCCGACGCCTGGGCGTAATAGCCGGCTGCGTACCAGTCGGCTACCCATTCCCAGACGTTGCCGGCCATATCTTGTAGCCCAAAGGGAGAGACGGCGTTGGGGAAGGCGCCCACGGGCAGGGTCGTATCAAAGACATTGCCTACATTGGCTGAGGCTGCCCCTTTATCATTGCCCCAGGGATACATGAACCCCTGGGAGCCACGGGCGGCGTACTCCCATTCGGCTTCGGTGGGGAGGCGCGCGCCACGCCACTGGCAGTAGGCGGCGGCATCGCGCCAGCTAACCTGGGTCACTGGATGGTCGCCCAGACCATCCGGGTAAGCAGGCGCGCCCACAAAAGTTGGTTCTTGCTGCGGCGTCACATCGGCGTAGTAGAGGTCAATCCAGATGTTGCTGGGGAATTCGTAATCGTAGCTATCCTGAAAAACCCAGACAGAGACCTGGCGCGTGCCGGCATCCAATCGGCTGTCCCCGGGCTGCCGTTCCGAAAAACAACAGGCCCCGTTGGCGCGCGGCACAAAATGCTCTGGCGTGCGCACGCCGTCACTGTACATGACGTGAATGCCCACGTTGCGATAGAGAATTTCATCGTTGAAATAGACGTCTGCCTGCCCCCAGGTAGCCAGGTACGAAGTCAGTTCGGGGTAAACGGGCGTCTCGTTGCCGCTGAGGCCGTGCATCACCACGAAGTCGCCAATTCCCCCTTCTTGAAAGGCAGAGCGCCCGGCAAACGTATGCTGCTCAATCCGAAAATGGCCGTTCAGCCGCTGGTTGGTGGTGGGCTGGATGGAACCCGTAAAGGTAGCCACCAGCAGCCCGGTATCATTATCGGCGTCCAGGGTCATGGTCAGCGTGCCTTCCCCAGGGCGCACCAGTTGGCCATCAAAGCTGAATCGATCCTGCGGGCTGCCTACCGCATAAGCGCCGGCGGCGGTGACTTGCCAGAGCGACGGCTCCGGCTGCCGCCAGGTGGGCGGCGCGGCGTGACCTGTGGCCGCCACAAAATCGGCATAAGCAGCGTGGGTAACTTCGGTGACATCCATGAAGTAAGCGTCCAGTTCTACCGGATGCGCGGGGGCTTCGTCGTCGTTGCCGGCATCATCTCCCTGTACAAACGCAGCGGCGGGAATGAATACCATGCCACGGGGGGCCGGTATGCCGGCTGGGGGCGTAGGCGGCGCAGTCGTCACCACGGCAGTCGTTAGAGCGGCGGCGCTGCCTGCCGTTCTGGTGGCAGCCGTTGCCGCTGGTTCATTGGGTCGCCACAGCAGATAGGAACCGCCCAACAGCACCGCCAGCACAATCATGATGGGTATCAGCCAGCGCCAGTTGGAGCGGCGGCCGCCGCGCGCGGGCGCGCCAGCCATCGCGGGCGCGGCGGCTGGCGGCGGGGACATGGGCGAAATCGCCGGCGCTTCCAGAGCCAACGGCGGCACGGCAACGGTATCTGCCCCTGTCAGGCTGGCGGCCTGGTTCAGCGCCGCCAACATAGCGGCCACACTGGCAAAACGCTGCGCGGGATTGCGCGCCAGGGCGCGCAAAATAACAGCCTCGACCGCTGGCTCCAGGGTGGGCAGCCATTGGCTGGGCGGCGTCGGCGGCTGCGTCGCCTGGCGCACCATGATGGCTGCGCCGGTTTCCCCCTCATAAGGGCGCGCGCCGGTAAGCATCTCATACAGCAGGACGCCCAGGGCGTAAATGTCGCTGGCAGGCGTCACGGGCTGCCCCAAGACCTGCTCGGGGGCCATGTAGGCGGGCGTGCCAGAGGTCATGCCCGTTTGTGTCAGGCGCTGTGTGCCCATGATTTGGGCCAGGCCAAAGTCGCTGAGGTACAGGTCGCCTGTCTGGCTGCGCAAAATATTGCCCGGTTTGATGTCGCGGTGGATGATGCCATGTTGGTGGGCATATTGCACGGCGTTGGCAATTTGGGTGAACAGGGAAAGGGCTTCGGGCAAGGGCATGGGCGTGCGCGGCGGGCGCAGATACTGGTCGAGGGGCGTGCCGGCAATATATTCCATGACCATGTAATACAGCCCGTCGGGCGTCACATCAAAATCATAAATCTGCACGATGTGCGGATGGCGCAGCGACGCGGCGGCGCGCGCTTCGCGGCGGAACCGCTCCACAAATCCTTCATCCTCCGTCAAAAACGGATGGATAATTTTGATAGCCAGGCTGCGCGCCAACTCTGGATGGTAGGAGCGGTAAACCTCCGCCATGCCGCCGCGCCCAATCAGCGTCTCCAGCGTGTACTTGCCGACGGTGCGCCCGGTATGAAATGCGTGTGCAGAAAAACCAGTCTGATTCATGTAAAAATCGGCTATCAGGTGCGCTCAAAGCCGCGCGCCAACTGCGACAGCGAAATATGAATGAGCGTGGGGCGGCCATGGGGACAGGTATGGGGATTGCGACATTGTTCTAGCTGCTGGATCATGGCTTGCATCTCCGCCGGCGCCAATGGCTGCCCGGCTTTAACTGCTGCCGTTTTGCACACCCGCCGGATCAGGCGCGCTTCAATTTGAGTCTGCAAAGGCGCTCGCCCGTCATCCTCCTCCATCTCCTCCACCACCGCCAGCACGGCCCTGGCCGGGTCCTGGTGCGTCAAAATTGCCGGGACAGCGCGCACCATAAAACTGTTGGGGCCAAATAACTCCACGGCAAAACCCAACCGCTGCAACGTGGCCAGATGCTCCTCCAACAGGGAAGCCTGCGCCGGGGTGACGTACAAGGCAGCGCCGGCGACCAATCCCTGCGAGGGTACCTGCTGCTGGTTCCAGGCGTCCATAAACTGTTCGTATAAAATGCGCTCGTGCGCCGCGTGCTGATCAATCAAAAACAGACCGTCTGGGCCTTCGGTGACAATGTAGGCTGTGCCTACCTGCCCCACCACGCGCATAATGGGCAGCCGTTCGCCGCCCAGGTCGCCGTTTCCTGTGGCTGTGGGCGGGTGTTCATCGTCAGCGGCGCGCGGCATGAAAGGGGTTGTGGGCGCGGATCGCGGAAACTCCAGGTTCATTTGTCCATGCAGGTGGCCTGCCGGCATGCCCGGCTGGCGGGCAAAGGAAGGCCGATCCACCGACCCGCCCCAGCTAAACACCCCCTCTGGGCGCATCTGCGTAAAACCGCGCACAGGCGCACCGGCTATGATCGTTTCCCGCACCGCCCGCTGCACGGCGCTAAAAACCGCGCCTGCCTGGCGAAAGCGCACTTCGGTCTTGGCCGGATGCACATTCACGTCCACCAGATCAAAAGGCAGGCTGATAAAGATAACGGCTACCGGGTAACGGCCCACAGGCAGCAACGTATGGTACGCCTGCACCACGGCATAGGTGAGCGAACTATCTTTAATCCAGCGTCCGTTGACGAACAGCGTGATCTGGCTGCGATTGGAGCGATGCAAACCGGGCGGGCCGGCAAAACCGGATACGGTTACCAGATGCGGCCTGCCGCTTGCCGGCAGGCTGCCGCTTGCCGGCAGGCTGCTGCTTGCGACAGGCGGCAGCGGCGCGGCTGCTGTTTCCGTCCCCTCAGCCATGCCCTCCTCTACCAGGGCGGGACTGCTGCTGAGAGGCAGCAGATCGCGGGCTGTGTCTGGTCCATAAACAGCCGCCAGGACGTCGCGCAGATCGTTGTGACCGCTGCTTTGAAAGGCAATCCGTCCGTCGTGCGTCAGGCGGAAACGCACCTGCGGGTAAGCCAAAGCATAGCGGGTGACAAATTCATCAATCAGACGGCGTTCGCTGGTAATACTCTTCAGGAACTTGAGACGGGCGGGCACATTGTAAAAAAGGTTCTCCACGGCAATGACCGTGCCCTGCGGCGCGCCAACGGTTTCCTGGGTGTGTAGTTCTCCTCCGGCCAGGGTGAGGCGCGTGCCGGCAGGCTCCCCTGCCGCCCGCGTCACCACCGTTGTCTGGCTGACGGCGGAAATCGCCGCCAGGGCTTCGCCGCGAAAGCCCAGCGTCTGGATGTGGTTCAGGTCTTCGATGCTTTGCAGCTTGGACGTGGCGTGGCGTTTGAAGGCGGTCTGGACGTCGGCAGCCGAAATCCCTTCGCCATCATCAGCCACCTGGATCAGCTTCCGCCCGCCGGCGCGCACGTCCACGTTGATAGTCGTCGCCCCGGCATCCAGGGCGTTTTCCACCAACTCTTTGACCACCGAAGCCGGGCGTTCCACTACTTCGCCCGCGGCAATTTGGGAGGCAAGCTGCTCAGACAACACGCGAATCGGCATAGTGCGTCTATTTTATCACAGTTGCCGCTCACAGAGGGGATGGAAATGTGATTCCAACTGACCGAATTTTAGCCAGCGCTTGCGCATACAGGTAGCGCTGCGCTTAATCGTGGTGGGTGTCAACCCCGCCTGCGGTGTCAGCCCCACCTGCGGTGTCAGCCCCACCTGCGGTGTCAGCCCCACCTGCGGTGGCAGCCCCACCTGCGGTGGGGGCTGACACCCATTTTTGTGGGCAATTTTGGGCGCGTCTGCGCCCAAAATTGCCCGTCGCCGATGCCGCCGGACGATTCAAAATATGAAATCGCTCTGGAGAAAAGCAGATGCGCAACGGCAGCAAAGAGATTATAATGTGGACATATTGATCGGTTGGTTAGAGCTCTGTTGGCTGCTGCCGCGGCATCTGGCTAACTGATGCTATTCCCAGAACCGCAGGAAATGCCAGGATGGATACGCCAGATCTGACACGGAAACGCAGGCAGCCAAAGCAGCCGTTCTCTTCTCCCTTGCAGAAGGGTCTGCCGTCGTTAAACAGCGGCGACCGTTTGACACAGGCTGAATTTGAACGCCGCTATCAATCCCGCCCGGACATCCCCAAAGCAGAATTAATTGAAGGAGTCGTTTACGTGGCTTCTCCTGTTTCATTCCAACACGGCCTGTTCCACCTGCTGGTTAACGCCTGGTTTGGCGCTTACTGGGCGCAAACGCCCGGCGTCCTGGCGGCGGACAACAGTACCTTACGTCTGGATAGCGACAATGAAGTTCAACCCGATCTTTGCGCCTGGAGAGGCCACGAATCGGGTGGGCGCGTGCGGGAGACGCGGGATGGCTACCTGGCGGGCGCGCCAGACCTGGTGGTGGAAGTGGCTATCAGCAGCGCGGCGTATGATTTGCATGACAAGTTGACCGTTTACCGCCGCAGCGGGGTGCCAGAATATCTGGTTCTGGCGGCCCAGGAGCAGGAAACAATCTGGTATCAATGGCAAGAAGGCAGTTACCATCCGCTGGCGGCTGACGCGCAAGGCATTTTGCGCAGCCAGGTTTTTCCTGGCTTATGGCTATCGCCAGAGATGTTTTGGCAAAGAGATATAGCGGGTTTGTTAGCTGTGGTGCAGCAGGGGATGGCAACGCCAGAACATGCGGCCTTTGTTGCCGCATGGGAGTCGCCGTAGTTCCGAGTTTTGGTTCTTTAGGAATTCGCGGGGAGTTGAGGCTTTAGCCGGAACATGCCCGCAAAAACCGGCTAAAGCCTCGACTCCAAACCCACATACGGGGCAGACCCCACGAAATCCCAATGAGCCCGAGTTTTTAGCGTGAAGGCGGCGCCTGGCACGCAAAGTGGCGTGAAGAATCCTGGCAGATGGTTCCAGACTGCGCCTTGAGAGACAAATGACGAACGAATACACGCAAGCGACCGATTTAGATTACGCCTGGCTCAATTTTGAACTGGACCTGCCGCTGGACCCCATGCCTGATGGCTCGCCTAATCCATTCTACGTGAACCGTCCAGGCAACCCCACTTCGCGCCTGGAGCGGGAACTGACCCGCCCGTATCGCCAACCGCCCAAATACTTTTTCTCTGGTCACCGCGGCAGCGGCAAGTCAACAGAACTGCGCCGTCTGGCGGTGCAGCCCGCCATCCGCCAGCGATTCTGGCCCATCCATTTCTCGATTGGCGACCAGGCGGACGTGAACAACCTGGACTTCCGCGACGTGCTGCTGGCTATTGGCGGGCAGATGTATCGCCAGTATAAGGCGGGCGGCGGCAAACTGCCCAAACAGATGCTGGCGGAACTGGATAGCTGGCGCGGTCAGGTGGAAGAGCACGTCACCGTGGCGGGTTCGCGCATCGTTGATTTCGACGTGGAAAGCAAGCTCAACGTCTTCTTTGGCGAAGCGGGCTTAAAGATGAAGCTGGAGCCCAAGACGCGGCAGGAACTGCGGCAGGTGTTTGAGCGCAACATTACCGGGTTGGTGACGGTAATCAACGACATGACGCAAGCCATCCACGCCCAGGCAAAAAAGCCGCCGCTGATCCTGATTGACGACCTGGACAAACCCGACCTGGAACTGGCTAAAGGGATTTTTTACGAACGGCGGGCCATTATGTTGCAGCCTATCTGCCCCATCGTGTACACCGTTTCCAGTTCCCTCTTTTACAGCCCCGAATTCGAAGGTATCCGCGACCGGGCTATTTTCCTGCCTAACGTGCGGCTGCACCCACAGGGACGCCCCACCGAAAGGGACGCTGAAGGGTATTATACACTGCGCATGTTCGTGCATAAACGCATGTCGCCTGACCTGATCACCGATGACGCCCTGGATATGGCTGTGCGCATGAGCGGCGGCGTTTTCCGCGAACTGGCGCGGGTGATGCGCCACGCCATTGATCGGGCCATCGCCGCCGGGCGGGGGCAGGTGGAGCCGGTGGACGTGGCCGGGGCGGCGGCGGAGATTCGCGGGGAGTACCGCCGCATCCTGAGCGCCGAGCAGCGCCGCCTCTTGCAGCGGGTGCGCGGGCACAACCGCATGGAAGAGCCGGACAAACTGGCGCCGCTGCTGCAAATGCTGGCGGCGCTGGAATACGCCAACGGCGAGCCGTGGTGCGACGTGCATCCGGCGCTGGAAGCGCTGCTGGACGAGATGGAAGCACATGGGCAAAACGACAACCGCTGACGCCGGCGCCGCCCAGGCTGACGCGCCGTTTGCGGAACGGGTGGCGCGGCTGTATCGCGAACTGGAACGAGCTATCCGTTTTGACCGTCCCTCTATTCTGCTAGCGGTCTACAGTTCGCGCTTCGTGCTGGCGCAAGCCAAAGCAGCCCTGGAGACGCAACTGCAAGCGCAGGGGCAGCGGGTGGCGGAGTTTTTTGTCACGCCAGAGCATTACGACGTGCCCGCGCTGCTGGCTGAACACCCACGGCGGGAGAACGCCGTTTTCTTTGTGTACGCCTTAAGCCAGGGCGGGGGGGAAGGCGGGCGCAACGCTTACCGCGCGCTGAACTTGCGCCGGGAGTTTTTGGTGGAAGCGCGGCTGCGGCTGGTGTTCTGGCTGACGGAGGCGGAAGCGGTCAATTTACCAACTTATGCCCCTGACTTCTGGGCTTTTCGGCACCGGGTGGTGGAATTTGTGGAAACGCCGCCGCCGGGACAGGCAGTGGAGATGGCTCGCGACGCCGCCTGGCATGGCTTGGCAGATCGCACGCTGCGCGAAAACACCGCCGCCAAAATTGCCCTGCGTGAAGCGCTGCTGGCAGATTTGCCGCCAGGCGAGGAAACCAGAGCCTCGCGGGCCACGCTGCTGTATACGCTGGCGGGGTTGTATTGGGCCAGACAAGACCTGGACTATTCGCTGATTTTGTGGCAGCAAGCGTTGCAGGAAACGCAAGCGTTAGCGGATGTGTCTCTGCAATCCTGGTGCTGGAATGGTCTGGGCAACGTCTACCGCGACCTGAAGCGGTATGAGGAGGCCATCGCCGCCTACCAGCAAGCCATTGCGCGCGACCCGCAAGACGCTTATCCCTGGAATGGTTTGGGCGCCGTCTACGGCGACCTGCAGCGGTATGAGGAGGCCATCACCGCCTACCAGCAAGCCATTGAGCGCGACCCGCAACTCGCTTATCCCTGGAATGGTCTGGGCAACGTCTACCGCGACCTGAAGCGGTATGAGGAGGCCATCGCCGCCTTCCAGCAAGCCATTGAGCGCGACGCGCAATACGCTACCCCCAGGAACAATCTGGGTCTTGTCTACCGCGACCTGCAGCGGTATGAGGAGGCCATCGCTGCCTACCAGCAAGCCATTGAGCGCGACCCGCAATACGCTACCCCCTGGAACAATCTGGGTCTTGTCTACCGCGACCTGCAGCGGTATGAGGAGGCCATCGCTGCCTACCAGCAAGCCATTGAGCGCGACCCGCAATTCGCCTGGCCCTGGAACAATCTGGGCACCGTCTACCGCGACCTGCAGCGGTATGAGGAGGCCATCGCCGCCTACCAGCAAGCCATTGAGCGCGACGCGCAATTCGCCTGGCCCTGGAACAATCTGGGCAATGTCTACGGCGACCTGAAGCGGTATGAGGAGGCCATCGCCGCCTACCAGCAAGCTATTGAGCGCGACCCGCAATACGCTACCCCCTGGCATGGTCTGGGCAGCGTCTACCGCAACCTGCAGCGGTATGAGGAGGCCATCGCCGCCTACCGGCAAGCCATTGCGCGCGACCC
>JAGVTM010000092.1 GCA_019136785.1 Chloroflexota bacterium
AATCGGGGGGGGGGGAGCGATTTTGGAAAATCGCTTTACGAGGCGGGGGGCGATTTTGGAAAATCGCTTTACGGAGCGGGGGGGGGCAGGCGGTAGAAGCAGAGCATGGTGGTTCCGTATTGGCGTTGGTCGGTCAGGTGGAGATGCTGCCAGGGGGTTTCCTGGTATTCTTTGGGGTGGATCTGCACGACGACGAGGGCATCGGGGCGGAGTAGTTTTTCGGGTTGGGCGTCAATGATTTCCAGGGCTTTTAGCCACATCTGGCGATATTGTGGGGGGGCGACGTAGATCACGTCAAATGGCTCAGGGACGCCGTGGCGTAGGAAGGCGAAGGCGTCGCCTTTGCGGACTACGGCGCGGGCGGACAGGTCGGTGGCGCGGAGGTTTTCGTGCAGAGTGCGGATGGCGGGGAGGGCGTTGTCCAGGAAGACGACGGCGGCGGCGCCGCGGCTGAGGGCTTCGATGCCTACCTGGCCTGTGCCGGCAAACAAGTCTAACCAGCGCGCGCCGACTAAATCATCGCGCACCAGATTGAACAGGTTTTCCTTGACGCGGTCGGTGATGGGGCGGGTAGCGCTGCCGGGTACCATTTTGAGTTTACGGCCTTTGGCTGTGCCGCTAATGACGCGCATGAGAGCTCCTTTCAAAACAGTGGTGAGTGGTCAGTGCGGCCTCAGGGGGTAATGTGGTAGCGTTGCAGGATGGCGTAGTCGCCGAGGGGTTGACCGGATTCGTCTTGAACGGGTAGGCGGCGGCTTTCGGCGGACAGCCATAAGCCAACGGTAAGCTGGTAGTCGCCTGGGGGCAGGGATGCCGGCAGCGCCAGCCTGTGTTCATCGCGCACGTAGCGATCCAGGGGCCAGCGGCGGGTGGGAAAGTCGCCGGGGTTGAGTTTATCGGATTGGGCGGCTACGCGGCCATCGGGGCCCAGTAAGTGCACAAAAACCTGGTAGTTGTGGGGCATGGCGGTCAGCGCGCGCCAGTATAGGGTGAGCGAGGCTGTTTGTCCAGGGCGCAGCGCGGCAGGCGTGTCATAGCCGATCAGGGCGGCTTCCGCATTATACGTCAGATAGACATCTGTTTGCGCAGGGATGGCGCGCAGTCCGGTGGAGTGGAGGTACAGCCAGCCAGCCGGTTGGAGCAAAGTCAGGTGTAGCAGGGTGATGGCGGCGGCGGTGATGGTCAATGCCAGCGTCACCACCCTGGCTGACGGGGACGTCTCACTGCGAGGGTTTGAAGGGATTTCACCGCGAAGACGCGAAGGGCGCGAAGAAAAGGCAGGGAATGGCTCTGATTTTTCTTTGATTGAGCGGCTATACGAAAATTTTAGCGTTAGAGCCAGCGCGGCGGTCAGGGAGAGGGCGGACAGGATTGTGGCGGCGCGTTGGGCGGGGGTAAGCGTGAGGCGCACGTCTACTTCCAGGTCGCCTGCCGGCACGGGAATGACCAGGAACCCTTCGGGCAGCCCAATCTCGGTGGGGACGACCTGCCCGTTGATGCGCGCCTGCCAGCCGGGAAAGGCAAATTGAAACAGGCGCAGAGCGAACGGCTGCGGCGCGCTGACGGCGTAGCGGGTGTGGAGGGGGGTGATGGTCTGGGCGGTCACGACTGCGCCGGCGGGCAAGGTGGCGCGGTTAACACGGTCGGGGGGGGCGTTGCGCAGCAAGCCGCGCAGCACCTGTTCGGTGGGAGCGGGAATGACGGCGACGGTTGCCGGCACAAAGTCGGCTGTGGAAGTCGTGCCTAACCAGCGCCCTTCTAACTCAATCTGGGTGATGCGGCGGGTGTCCGTGGGGCCGAAGTCAGGGGGCCAGGGGGGTATCTGGCTTAGCGGCAAGGCGGGGATTACGGTGAGCGCCAGAGCCAGGGAGAGGCTGGCGGCGCGCCAGCCAGGACGCGAATTGAACCAGGCGGCAGCGGCGGCGGCGGACAGCGCCGCCAACGCCGCAGCGGCGGGCCCCAACAGGCGCCAGGGAAACTGCAAGAATGGCAGGAGGGGCGCCGTTTGCCAGACCCAGGTCGAAATAGGCAGCATGAGCAACAGGAGCACGGCAGCGGCAACGGCAAAAAATGCCGTCTGGCGGCGCTGGTCGCCGCGCTGCCGCCGCCAGGCAGCCAGGCCGGCGGCAGCCAGGAGCCAGGGGGCCAGACCTAAATTGAAGACGAAATCCGGCTCGGTGGCGCCCCAATCGAGCCAGCGGGATGGGGCTAACAAGGTGTCCCAGGAAAGGAAATGGTTGCGGAAGTCGAAGTGGCTGCCAGGGCCTATCAAGGTGCGTAAGTTGACGGCGTCTTGCTCCAGAGCCACCGGCAGCCAGAAGAAAGCAGCTATGCCAACGCCGAGCAGCAGCGCTGCCGCCAACCGCCAACGAGTTTGGGCCGGCAGAGCGGGCCACCACCACAGGCACCAGGCGAGCAGCAAGGCAAACAGCACCATAGCCATGAGGTTGTGCGCCAGGATGATGGCGGCGGTGAGCAGGGTGGCTGCCAGCCAGTTGGCGGCGGTGGGCTGCCGCCGCAGCCGATCCAGCGCCCACAGGGCCAGGGGGAATAAGCCGAAGCTGAAGGATTCAGCCAGGTCGCCGCGGGCGTGGGGGTCTACGTATTGCAAGTAGGGGGCGTAGAGGTAGACGGCGGCGGCGAGGATGCCGGCATTGCGCCCCCAGGTGTCGCGCACAAAGCCGTACATGCCCAGGCCTGCCAGCAGCAAGCCCAACACGAAGACAAACTTGACGCCCTGGACGGCGGTGGCTCCCCACAGCAGCATGGGCAGGAGGCCCACGTAGTAGGTGAGGGGCGCATAGTAGTTGAAGATAGGGTAACCGTAGCCGTAGTAGAAGTCGGGCGCCCAACGAGGATACCAGACGCCGCCGCGCACGAGGCGGCTGAGTTCAGCCAGGCGGAAGATGTGCAGTTCGGCGTCGGTTTGCTGCGGCAGGGCGGCGCGGCTGATGAAGGGCCAGATGGCTATGAGGCAAATCAACAGCACCACCCCGTAGCCGCTGTCCATCCGAGGCACAAATGACGGCAATTTGTTCAGGCGGTGTGGCTGCATTTTAGGAATTTGATGCGAGAGACCCCATCCGCCAGACCCCTTCCCCTGTAGCCCGATTTTGGAAAATCGGGGGGCGATTTTGGAAAATCGCCCTACATTTTCGGAGGCGATTTTGGAAAATCGCCTTACATTTAAGGGGGCTAGAGAGGGATCGTCAGGCGACCATGCCTACGATTTCGTCGGGATTGGCGGCGACGCGCACGCCGGCAGCTTCCAGGGCGGCTATTTTGCCTTCAGCGGTGCCGCTTTTGCCTTCGACAATGGCGCCGGCGTGGCCCATGCGGCGGCCGGCGGGGGCGGTTCTGCCGGCAATGAAAGCGGTCACGCGCTTGGTCATGTGGTGGGCAATGTAGGCGGCGGCTTTTTCTTCGTCTGTGCCGCCAATTTCGCCAATCATGATGACCTGTTCCGTCTCCGAGTCTGCCTCAAACATTTGCAGCACGTCAATAAAGCTGGTGCCGTTGACGGGATCGCCGCCAATGCCCACGCAGGTGGTCTGGCCAATGCCGCGGCTGGTGAGGGCGTAGACGACTTCATAGGTGAGGGTGCCGCTGCGGGAAACGACGCCAATGGGGCCGGGCATGACGATGGAACCGGGAATGATGCCCACTTTGGCTTCGTCGGGGGTGATCAGACCGGGGCAGTTGGGGCCAACCAGGCGCACATTTTTGGCGTCCAGATAGCCACAAATCTTGACCATGTCCAGCACGGGAATGCGCTCGGTGATGCAGACGATCAGTTCGATACCCCCATCCGCCGCTTCGTAGATGGCGTCCGCGGCAAAACGTGCTGGCACGTAGACCACAGAGGTATTGGCGCCGGTGGCTTCTACGGCTTCCTGCACCGTGTCAAAAACGGGCACGCCATGTATCCACTCGCCGCCTTTGCCGGCGCGCACGCCAGCGACTACATTCGTGCCATAATCTACCATTTGCTGCGTGTGAAAGCTGCCTTCGCGTCCGGTGATACCCTGCACCAGCAGGCGCGTGTTCTTGTTGACTAAAATACTCATCGCTGGACTCCTTTCGCCAGTTGGACAGCCTTTTGCGCCGCTTCCGACAGGGTGGTGGCGGTAGCCATGTTAGCCTCTTCTAAGATACGGAGACCTTCCTCGGCGTTCGTGCCCAGCAGGCGCACAACCATGGGCACGCTGGCGTCAATCTGGCTCAAGGCTTCGATGATACCGCGGGCCACTTCGTCGCCGCGCACAATGCCGCCAAATACGTTAAACAGGACAGCCTTGACGCGGGGATCCGACAAAATGATGCGCAGGGCGGTGGCGACCTGGTCGGACTTGGCGCCGCCGCCAATGTCTAGGAAGTTAGCCGGCTCGCCGCCAAACAGCTTGATGATGTCCATGGTGGCCATGGCCAGGCCGGCGCCGTTGACCATGCAGCCAATTTCGCCATCAAGCTGGATGTAGTTGACGCCGCTCAAGCGGGCTTCTTGCTCCGCCGGCGGTTCTTCGTCTACGTCCCGCATTTCTTCTAGGTCGGCATGGCGATACAGGGCGTTGTCGTCAATAGACATTTTGCCGTCGAGAGCCATCAATTTGCCGGCGCCGGTGATGACCAGCGGGTTGATTTCAGCCAGGGAGGCGTCATTCTTGAGAAAAGCGGCGTAGAGGCCGGCAGCCACTTTGTGAAAGTCGGGCCATAGATTTTGCGGCAGGTCCATGCCGGAAGCCAGGTAAGTGGTCTGGTATTGGCGCAAGCCAATGTTGGGATCAATGTGGACGCGGAAAATCTTTTCGGGGGCGGTCTCAGCTACTTCTTCGATATCCATGCCGCCGGCGGCGGAAGCCATCATCATGGGCAGCCGTCTGGCGCGGTCAATGAGCACAGCCAGATAGATTTCTTGCTGGATGCCGGGCGACTGTTCATCAATCAGCACTTTGCGCACGGTCAAGCCTTTGATGTTCATGCCCAGGATACGGCGGGCCAGGGCTTCGGCTTCGTCGGGCGTGTTCGCCAGTTTGACGCCGCCGGCTTTGCCGCGCCCGCCGGTTAAGACCTGGGCTTTGACGACGACTTTTCCGCCCAGGTCGCGGGCTACGGCGCGGGCCTGGGTGGGGGTGCTGGCTACGTCGCCATGGGGAATGGGCACGCCTTCTTTGGCAAATAATCGTTTTGCCTGGTACTCATGTAGATTCACGCGAAACTCCTTCGAGAAAAGTGATCAGTGGTGAGTGGCGAGTGGCGAGTGGTTAGTGGTGCGTGATCAGTGGGGCCACTGCTACACAGCCTACCCAACAAATCTGGGGTATTGGCGAAGTCCTGATGGTGGTCATTGCTTCGACAGGGGCTTCGACAAGCGTCGTAGCCCGATTTTGGAAAATCGGGCGGGCGATTTGGGAAAATCGCCGTACTTTGCGAACTGACTTGTGAGCAGCCAGATTGGGTTGTTTGGATGGTAATGAGTGTCATGCGGGCGGAACGGGATGGAGATATGTCGCCAACGCGCTGCGCATTATAGCATGGTAAGGGGACATGGGCTAAAAGAGGGGAGAGGGAAGGGACCCCCATCCCCCAACCCCCTTCCCCCTAAAGGGGGAAGGGGGCTTTCGGAGAGGGCGAGGGGCGCTGCGCGCCCCTCGCCCTACATTACCCCTTCCCTGGCAGTGGGATGGGAAGGGGGCATGGCTAAAAGAGGGAGAGGGAAGAGGGAAGGGACCCCCATCCCCCAACCCCCTTCCCCCTGAAGGGGCAGTCCCCCAGGGGGGAGGGGGCTTTCAGAGGGGGAGTGGGGCAGAGGGGAAGCGTGGGGGGAGTGGGGGGGATTGGTTGGTTTGGGTTTTGTATGACTGGGGTGAATTCGGTACAATCTGGCGGCGACTATCCGGACGCATTGTTAGTTGAGGAATAAGGAGAGAACATGACGCAAAAGCGCATTGGTTTGTTAATCGGGCGCGAATGGGGCTGGCCCTCTGCCTTTATGTCGGAAGTGAACCGCCGCCATAAGAACGTGACGGCAGAACTGATCAAACTGAGCGGCATTAAGACCAACGATCTCGTGGGGTATGACGTTATCGTGGATCGGATGTCGCACGAAATCCCGTTTTACCGGGCGTTTGTGAAGTATGCGGCGCTGCAAGGGTGTGTCGTGCTGAACGATCCTTATACCTGGTCTGTGGATGACAAGTTCTTTGGGCTGAGCCTGATTGGGCGGTTGGGCATGATGATTCCCCGGACGATCATTTTGCCGAACAAGACGGTGGAAGCGGAGACTGTGCCGGAGAGTTTTCGCAATCTGACGTATCCGCTGGATTGGGAGGGCATTATTGAGTACGTGGGCGTGCCGGCAATTTTTAAGGACGCCAACACGGGGGGGCGGCGCATATCTTACCGGGTACACAGTGTAGATGAGTTGATTGACCGGTATGACCAGAGCCACACGCTGACGATGATTTTGCAGGAGATTGTGCCGGCAGAAAAACACATCCACTGCTTCGTGGTGGGTCGCAGCCAGGTGTTGACGCTGGAGTTTTCGCTGGAAAAGAACGGCTACTTGATAGAGCCGCTGGCGTTGGAAGCTGCGGTGCAGGCGCAAATTGAGGGCAACGCCATCGCCATTTCGGAAGCATTTGGCTATGACGTGAATATGGTGGAATTTGCGGTAACGGGGAATAAGCCTTACGTGATTAACCCCACCAACCCGTCGCCAGCCATAGACGTCAACCTGATGGGGGCCAACGCTTTCCATTGGTGCGTTGACCAGATTGCCAATCTGGCCATTGCGCAGGCGCTTAATCCACGCCCGGCGCGTCCCAGTCCGCCCTGGAGAGAAAGCGGGCAGGCATTGAACCCTTGACAGGGCGTGATATAATTGCCTGGTCAACAATTGACATGTTAACAAAAGGATGGATGTATGACACCTTTAGAAGAAAAAATGCCGGCAAAATTACAGCGACTGCCGGAACTGGCCTATAATCTGTGGTGGAGTTGGAACCCTGAGGCGCGCAATCTGTTCAAGCGACTGGATTTGACCCTGTGGCGCAGCACGCAGCACAATCCGGTGCAGATGCTGCACGAAATCAAGACCGAACGACTGGAAGCTGCGGCGAATGATGCCGCGTTTTTGCGTCGCTACAACCAGGTCTTGATACGGGTAGATCAGGAAATGTCCAATGGGCATAGCTGGTTCTATACCACCTACCCCGAACTGACCGGCAAAACGATTGCCTACTTCTCGGCAGAGTTTGGGCTGCACAACTCGCTGCCCATTTACTCTGGCGGTCTGGGTATTTTGTCGGGCGATCATGCCAAAGAAGCCAGCGACCTGGGGCTGCCCCTGGTCTGCGTGGGCTTTATGTACCCGCAGGGGTATTTCCGGCAGCGGATTCCCACGCACGGTTGGCAAGAAGCGGTTTACCAGCAGTTGGACATGAGCATGGCGCCTATTGCGCCCGTGTTGGGGGCGCATGGCCATCCGTTGATGATCAGCGTACCCATTGGCGGGCGGCACGTGTTTGCCCGCGCCTGGAAGGTGCAGGTGGGACGCACGTCCCTGTACCTGATGGATACGGACGTGGACGAGAATAACCCGTGGGAACGGGAGTTATCGGCGCGGCTGTATTCAGGGGACAATGAAATGCGCATCCGCCAGGAGATCATGCTGGGCATTGGCGGGGTGCGGCTGCTGCGCAAGCTGGGGTATGAACCGGATGTGTGGCACATGAATGAAGGGCATTCGGCTTTTCTGGTGCTGGAACTGATCCGCGAGAAGGTGCAAATGGGCATGCGTTTCACGGAAGCGGCTGCCGCCGTACAGCAGCAGACGATCTTTACGACGCACACGCCCGTGCCGGCAGGGCACGACACCTTCCCGTTCCACATGGTGGAGCATTACTTCGCCAATTTTTGGGATGAGATGGGGATCAACCGGGAGCAGTTTTTGAGTCTGGGCGAACACCAGGAACCGTGGGGGATCGCCTTTAACATGACGGTGCTGGCGCTGCGGATGTCGGGGATGGCCAATGGGGTAAGCAAACTGCACGGTCAGGTATCGCGGGAGATGTGGCATGAGGTATGGCTGGATAAGTCCGCTGAGGAAGTGCCGATCACGTCGGTGACGAATGGGGTGCACGTGCCGACGTGGATTTCCAGCGAAATGAGCGACGAGTTCGACAAGTACCTGGGGCCAGAGTGGCGGGAACGGCAGGATGACCCGGCTATCTGGGCGCGGGTGAAGGATATGCCGGCAGAGGACCTGTGGAACGTGCACCTGGAGATGAAGCGCAAGTTGATTCATTTTCTACGGGAACGGCTGCGGGCGCAGTGGATTGCCGGCACTGCCGATCCGCTGCAAGTGCTGGTCAATGGGCGTTTGTTGGACCCGTATGCGCTGACCATCGGCTTTGCCCGCCGCTTTGCCACCTACAAGCGGGCTACCCTCATCTTCAAAGACCTGGAACGGCTGCGGCGCATTCTGCTGGATACGCATCGTCCGGTGCAGATTGTTTTTGCCGGCAAGGCGCATCCGGCGGACGACCCGGGGAAGCGGCTGATCCAGGAAGTGTACAACCTGGCAAAGAACAACCAGCTTGGCGGGCGGGTGGCTTTCCTGGAAGATTATGACATGCACATGGCGCGCTACCTGACGCAAGGGGTGGACGTGTGGTTGAACACGCCGCGCCGCCCGCGCGAAGCCAGCGGCACCAGCGGCATGAAGGCGTCGTTGAACGGTATCCCCAACTTGAGCATTCTGGATGGCTGGTGGGCTGAGGGGTATAACGGGGCCAACGGATGGGCCATTGGCTCTGAGAAAGTGTATGAAGACCCGAATGCCCAGGATTGGGCGGACGCCAACTCTATCTACGATCTGCTGGAAGAGGAAATTGTGCCGCTGTTTTACCAACGGGATCGGGACGATATTCCGCGCGGGTGGATAGAAGTGATGCGGGAAGCGATCCGCACCAATACGCCGCAGTTCAGTATGCAGCGCATGGTGAAGGAGTACACGACGAAGTTGTATGTGCCGGCGCTGGAAGCCAGCCTGCTGGAAAAAGCGGGCGATTATTAGAGAGGGAAGAGGGACGAGACCCCCATCCCCCAACCCCCTTCCCCCTGAAGGGGGAAGGGGGCTTTCGGAGAGGGCGA
>JAGVTM010000554.1 GCA_019136785.1 Chloroflexota bacterium
GAAACAGCCCAAACGTGCGCGGTTCGTAATCCAGCAGAGGGTAACCGCTCACGCCCACGGCTGCCAGCAAAAACAGGGCAGCCGTGCCATAGACGACGGTCGTATACGTCAACAGCGACAGATGGGCGCGCAGCCGGCGACCGATGATCAGATAGACAGCCGCCATCCACGCCCCCACCAGAGCCAGAAAATTGCCCAACAGCGGTTGGCTGCCACTCGCCCCGCCTCCCCCCACATCCCACAAGGCAATGATAGCGCTGCCCACCAGAGCCAGGGCAATGCCGGCAATCAACGTCCGCGACATCCGTTCCTTGAGTAAAAACGGCGAGGCAATGCCCACCCACAAGGGGGAGGTGGTCACCAGCACCGTGGAACTGGCGACTGTGGTGTAAGCCAGCGACGAAATCCAACTGGCAAAATGGACGCCCAACAACGCCCCTGCAAACAACGCCAGCCGCCACTGGCTGCCGCTCATCCGCCGCAGTTCCGCCCGTCGCCAACCCAGACAAAAAGGCAGCAGCAGCAGCGAGGCAATCGTCGTGCGCGCCGCAGCGATCACCAGCGAAGGAGCATCCCCCTGCGCAAAACGGATCAAAACGGCGCTGACGGAGACTGCCAGAATACCCACCATAAGCACCAACGGCGGCGGTAAAAAGGGCTTTTCCATACGTGTTTTCCTGACGTCTGCATAGCTTTGTCTGGTTTGACAAAGCAGTTACCGTTCGTTAGAATGTGTTTATTAAAGCCTGCAGACCAATTCGACTTATCGCCCCCTGGCCAGTTGATGGGGGGTGTTTTCCCTGGCGCAAGCCATGATCCACTGATTTTAAGCAGCCAAAGGAGATATGACAATGGCATTTGAATTACCACCGCTTCCCTATGCTGAAGACGCTCTGGAACCGCACATTGATGCGCGCACCATGGGCATTCACCATGACAAACATCATGCAGCCTATACCAGCAACCTGAACAACGCCCTGGCCAACCACCCGGAACTGGCTGGCAAGAGCATTGAGGAGTTGTTGGGCGATCTGGACAGCATCCCCGCCGACATCCGCACCGCAGTGCGCAACAACGGCGGCGGGTACGCCAACCACAACCTGTTTTGGGAAGTGATGAGCGCCAATGGCGGCGGCGAACCGTCGGGCGAACTGGCAGACGCGATTAATGCCGCCTTTGGCAGCTTTGCCGCCTTCAAAGCCAGCTTCACCCAGGCGGGCGCCACACGGTTCGGCTCCGGATGGGCCTGGTTGTACCTGGATGATGCCGGCAATCTGGCGGTTGGCTCCACGCCTAACCAGGATACACCGCTTATGCAGGGCCATACGCCCATTTTGGGCGTGGATGTGTGGGAACACGCTTACTATCTGCACTACCAAAACCGGCGCGGCGACTATCTGGCAGCCTGGTGGAACGTGGTCAATTGGGATCAAGTTGCCGCTAATTACAAGGCAGCCAAAGCCGGGTAGTGTATAATAGCCAAATCGGACGCGGGGCGGCGCCTGGCGTTCGCTTAACAATGACGCAATTAACAAGGAGACGAATCTTATGACGCATATCGTGACCAGATTGTGCCTGCGCGATACAGCTTGCGTTGACGTGTGCCCGGTAGAGTGCATGGTTCTGGGAAAGCCGGAAGAAGAGTGGCCCTGGCTGTACATTGACCCGGATACGTGCATTGACTGCGGCGCTTGTGTGCCTGAGTGTCCTTACGAGGCTATTTTCCCTGAAGAAGATGTGCCTTTTGATTACGAAGCCAGACCGGGACAGTGGATCGCCAATACTAAGGCGCTCCTGCCAAACGGTCAACGGCTGAAAGGGGAGATTGATGGGCACGAAGTTGACGTATTAAACGCCACTCAACTGGCGGGCGGCGAAGTTCTCGATCTAACTGAGGATATTCCCGCCAACTACGACTTCTTCTCCATGGGGCCCGGCTACAAAGCGCTGGACATGTAGTTTTCGCGCCCAGACGTACTCTGGCAGTCGAACTTAAAAGCCGAATTCGCTAGCG
>JAGVTM010000528.1 GCA_019136785.1 Chloroflexota bacterium
CGTAAACTTTGGGGGTCAGATTCGGGAATATCCACAGCGCGCGCGGTTAGCTGCGGTCAGGGTTAGAAGGTAATGTCCAGAATGCCTTCGGCAATCTGGCGCAGCCGGTGTACATCCAGATCGGACAGCCGCATGGCTGTTTCAATGTAACTGCGATTGATGGGCTCTACCACAAAAGCGCGCATTTGCGGCGGTAGATCGGCAAAGCGCTGCTGCATCTTTTGTTCCGCTTCGTGTTCCGCCAGGGGGCCGCGCTGCTGATCCATAAAATAATCCAACGGCACCCCCAAATATTTGCCCATTCGTTCCAGAGCAAACAGCGGTATGGGCATTTCACCTGATTCGTAGGCGGCGACTGTGCCGGCATCTGCCTTAATCTCCTGCGCCAGTTCCTCATGCGTCCGCCCGGCCTGCACCCGCGCCTGTCGCAGCAAACCGCCCACCACGCGGCAGCGCAGCTGCAGCAAATCCCCATAATCCACCTTGCGGGGCTGGCTCATCGTCTCTGTGCCCCAGAAATGAGCCAGCGGCACTTTCAAGTACATGGCTAACACTTCAATCTCTGGCAGCGACAAAATGCGATCCCCCATCTCCGCGCTGGCGAAATCCCGGGCCGCTATCCCTAAGACGTGGGCGCAATCCTGAACGGAGCGTCCCGCATAAAGACGGGCGTCTTTGATTAGCAGCCCCAAAATTTTGGCCCGTGTCTTCTCTAACTCATTCATGGCGTCTCTCTTCTTGGGCAGATTACTCAAGCAGACATAAGATGAAACCGATCTTAGCATAAAACAAGACGGACGCAATAACCGCGCGTCTTACCCGTTTGTCATCATCTGGCAAACCCGTACTGGCTGCACTATTGTATTCGTGACAAATATCACTAACGACAGATGACAACCGCGACTATCTTCTAACTTCCCTGACCCAGTATAGTGTCATTATGGATGCCCGGACTGCTTCCCCGGTTTTCTGCGCATCTCTGTGAACAGCCAGGGGCCAATCATCGCCAACCTCATCCCCCTCCCCTGACAACAGTCAACGCTTGTCCGTCACCAACCAATCTCACCCAAACGGGCAGCTTCCCTAACGAAGCTGCCCGTCCACCACCAGGACTGAAAGGTCACCTTACCAGTTCATCTGTAATGGAGGGACCAATATGGAGTGGCAACCAATCAGCAAAGCCCCAACCAGTTGGAAAGTCCAGCCCCATCTGACAAACTACGAAGAAGCGCGAGCGACGTTCTCCTGGGCTGCCATTCAGCAAGAATTGGAGCCGCCCCCCAGCATCGGGCTAAACATTGCGCACATTGCCGTTGACCGCCACGCTGACGGGCCGCGGCGCAATCAAGTTGCCCTGCGTTGGCTGGGTAAAGATGGCGAGAGCCAGGATTTCACCTACGCCGACTTGCAGGCGCAGAGCAATCGCTTCGCCAACGTGCTGCGCCATTTTGGGGTTGGCGCGGGCGAACGGGTATTTGTTCTGGCCGGGCGCATCCCGGCTCTGTACATTGCCGCCCTGGGCGCCTGGAAAAACCGCAGCGTCTTTTGCCCGCTCTTCTCAGCCTTTGGCCCTGAACCTATCTTGCAGCGCATGCTGCGAGGCGATGCCAAAGTGCTTATCACTACCCAATGGCAGTTTGCCCGCAAAATCGCTTTGCAGCGGGAGCAACTGCCGCAGTTAAAGACTATCTTCTTGACTGACGTGGATGAAGATGTAGACAGCGACGTCCTCTCTCTACCCAAATGGATGGCCCAGGTTGGCGAAACGTTTACCATTCCTTTCACCGAACCTGAGGACATGGCTATTCTGCACTTCACCAGCGGCACCACGGGCATGCCCAAAGGCGCCATCCACGTCCACAACGCCATTTACACCCACTATATGACAGCCAGGTACGCCCTGGATTTGCATCCTGAAGACGTTTACTGGTGCACCGCCGATCCAGGCTGGGTCACAGGCACATCTTACGGCCTTATCGCCCCCCTGGCGCATGGCGTCACCAACATTGTAGAC
>JAGVTM010000286.1 GCA_019136785.1 Chloroflexota bacterium
AATCATGCGTTTCTGTTACCGATGGCGACTTCGACAGGCCATCGCCGCCTTTGGCGGCGCGGCAGCGGGCGGCACTGGGCGGCAGCCGGCGGCATTGAGCCAGGTAGTTACTTTTTAGGGCGAACCGGGAAGCGGGTAAGGACGGTGGCGTCGTCTGGACGCGGCAAGCGCGCCCCCAGTTTCACTTCCCTGGGCAACTGTATGCCGCGCGCGCCGCCGCCCATCTGGTAAATGGACAGGGGCGTCTCCGGCGCTGCCAGGGACAACGGCAGCACTGCCTGGCCCAACAGGTAACCATCTACGTCAATGGCGCAGCTTGTAACCGTGCCCACCACTTTGCCGCGACGATCCAGAACGGGGTCGCCCAGTTCGGGTCGCCGTACCGCCTTATCATTCATGCGGAAACGAACCACAACCCGATCTCGCGCCTGTTCATGGGCAATAAAGGCTTCGCGCCCAACAAAGAAGGGTTTCCAAAGTTTGACATAGCTGGCAAAGCCAGCGTCACCTGGATTGAGATCCAGGGGCCCATCCAGTTCGTGACCATAGAGGGGCAGCCCGGCTTCGGTGCGGGTGCTGTCCCGCGCTGCCAGACCGCACGCCTTGATGCCGAATGGTTCGCCCGCGCTCATTAACGCCTGCCAGAAGGCGGGCGACTGCTCAGGATGCACAAACAGTTCAAAAGCAGTGCGCTCGCCTGTGTACCCGGTGCGCGAAATAACCAGGTCAAAGCCGCCCACATTGCCCTCGGTCAAGCCGGCCCAGGGCAGTTTCTTAATGCGGGCTGCCAGGTCGCGGTTGTCCACCAGAGCCAACAGGATATCCAGGGCGCGCGGGCCCTGTAGGGCAATGTCCACGCGACATTCCTCGCCCCATTGCGGATCGCGCAAATCACGCAGAGTGCAGGGGTGCTGTACTTTTATCCAGGGGCGACGGGCGTCCAACATCACCTGCCCATTGTTGACGGCACTGAGCCAGGCCCAATCCTTGTCATTGTTCGAGGCGTTAACGACCAGCATGTATTGCTGGGGGCCGCGGCGGTAGATGAGCAAATCGTCCACAACCCGAC
This sequence comes from Chloroflexota bacterium, assembly GCA_019136785.1. Classification (GTDB taxonomy): domain Bacteria; phylum Chloroflexota; class Anaerolineae; order Promineifilales; family Promineifilaceae; genus JAGVTM01. Next base: position 1,070 of record JAGVTM010000286.1, read on the forward strand.
CGTCTGGAAACAGGAAGTAAGTGTAATGGGAGTGCCCTACCTCCAGGGCGCTAATGTCGTTCGTGGTGACCAGTTCCAGGAAGCTGGCGGCATGGGGCCCGCTGGCTTCAAACACGCCCATGTGGCTGACGTCGAATAAGCCGGCAGTCTGGCGCACGGCAGCGTGTTCTTCGCTGACGCTGGTGTACCAGACGGGCATGTCCCAACCGCCAAACGGGACCATGCGCGCGCCGCTGTCCAGGTGCGTCTGGTGCAGCGCGGTGCGCCGCAGGGGGGCGTCAGCAGGTTCTTCCCAGACAAACGCAGGCAGAGGGACAGGCAGGCTGCCAGCCTTGACGACGCTTTCGCTGCCAATGAAATAAGGCTTGCTGGCGACAGAGGCGTTGGGGGTGGCTTTCTCGGCTGGCGCAACCACAGCATCTGGGGCAGCCGCCATCTGGATGGCTATAGGGCCAGGAAGTTTGGCATAAAGGTCACCAAAATGGATGAAGCCATCGGAGAGGTCACGGAAATAGGCAGCAGCCAAACGGGCTGTGCCGGCATCGCCAAAGCGCACAAACCAACGCGCAGCCGACTGGCGGTAGACTGTGGCAGCCACATCGCCCGTGGGCGCATACCAGCGGCTGGGTTGGGTCTGCCCATCAGTCAGAGCTAACACGTCAGAAGCCAGCGCCAGATTGAGGAATTCAGTCGTGGATTCGCCGCGCAATTCCACCGTGTCCAGACGACCCTCGCCCATCATCACGTCTGTCAGGTCGTGCACCAGTTCGGCGGCGGTATCTGCCAGACCGGACAGGAAGGAGCGAGAGCCTTCTGGCTGGCGACCGGCGCCGTGGGCCAACTCGCGCACCAGTTCGCGCCCGCGCTGCAAGGCAGCGTAATCCACTTTGGCACGATACAGCGTCTTGCCGCCGGGCCCGGTATAAGCAAAGGGAATACAGCC
>JAGVTM010000003.1 GCA_019136785.1 Chloroflexota bacterium
GGGACTCGTTACCACTCGCCCGCCAGGAACAGAGGCCAGTGGCCTAATGAGATGAGGGATGACGCACAACCACCAATCGAAATCCACACCCGTTGAGACGGTTGGCGGGTGAACCATTATCACGGTATGCTGCACGCACTTGGTGGGAATTACTGCCCCAAGAACCACCTCTTAGTACACGCGGAGTGACGCTGTCGCCTAGGTGATCATCGTATGGCGGTTCGTACTTATTGCGGCACCACTCCCAGACGTTGCCACTTAGGTCATATAACTCTAGCGCTACGTTTCCCCCAGTGGGATACAAGCCGACTGCCGTCGTACTCCCTACACTACCTTCCCAGCTATTGGCTTTTTCGTGGGCAAATTCATTCCCCCAAGGATAAAAACGGTTGTCAGGCCAGCGAGCGGCTGCTTCCCATTCGTATTCGTGGGGCAATTCCACTATGTAGCCCAATTGATGGCTAAGCCAGCGACAGAAGGCTGTTGCCTGATACCAACTAACCCGCTCACGGGGGTGGTTGGCAAAAGGGAATGCCTGCTTTCCCAATTCGCGCACAGAATAAATAGTATTATTCCAATCTTTAACGCTGGTTGGCATCCCTACCCACCAGCGGTCGTCATCAAAGTCAGGTGCGTCTAGGAAGCATTGGAATTGAGCGTAGGTGACAGGAAAGCGAGACAAGCGGTAAGGATATGGAATTACTACCGCTCGTTTCACGAAACTCAGGAGAGCCTCTTCATCACCGCCAATGGGGTAGGTTCCTGCCGGCACTTCCTCCCCCCACACAATATCAGGAATGCGCCGCCCATCACGCAGCACGCAACCTACACCAGGGCGCGAATCGCCTGATTCTGCCAGGAATCGCCCCAAATTAACCCGTTCAGTGACTCCCATTCCTTCCAGAAGGAACGACCAGGCTTCATCCCCAACAGCAGCTGCTAACTCGACTGCAGCCATGGCGCTTCAAAAAAGACGCTGCATCTCTTAAGGCGTTGTTTCCGATAGCAACTGCCAGATCTACGGCTGCTAATTGTAAAGTCTCACTTTCTTCCCACAGCAAGCCACCCAACCAGGCCACTGTCTCATCCCAGGCAACCTCTGCCAGCGCCCGCGCCGCAGCACGGTGGCTGTCGTTGACGCCCTGCGCCAGGCTGCGACTTAGGACGGCAAGCATTTGCTGCCGCAGCATCGCGTCCACCCTGTCCATGCTGCCCACAATACCCAGCGCCAGAAACAGGCGCTGTTCAGCCTGGCCCGGCTGGTCCGGGTCTTCGCTGCTGCTCTCGTCCAAAATCTGCCGCGCTAGAATCTCAGGGTCATCTACCATATGCCCCAACATCAGCAGCGTCTCCCACCACCCCGTATCCCCCGCATAACGCGCTGCCGCTGCCCGCCGGAGTTCGCCATCTTCCGCCAGCGCCCAGGCGGTCAGCGCCTCTTGCAGCAGGCGGTGGCGAAAGCGCAGCGGGCCGGGCCCGTACACCAGCAGTTGGGCGTCCCGCCCTAAACCCACGATGTCGCCAGGCAGCAGCCCGGTGGCGTTAGGTCTCCCCGCCAGCCAGCCAGGTAAAAGGCGATTTTGTACCTGCTCCAGTTCCACAGCCACCTGTCCTGCCGCCGACATCTGGTAAGCCAGCCAGGCCAGCCCCCACCGAGTTTCCGCCAACTGCACCGCCTGCGGCAGCCGCCGCTGCCAGCCGGTGCGCTGCGTCTCCGGCTTATCCCACTCCCGCGCCAGCAGGGTCTCTACCGCCTGCTGCAAAATCTGCCCCTTGCGCCCCTGGAAGGCGCCGCTTTCCACCACCAGCTTTAACCAGAATGGATTGCGCCCCAGCCCGCCCGGCTCCAACAGGCGAAAGTTCTGCAGCCGCTGCATGATGACGGCTTCTTCGTCCTGCGGGCGGCGGTAAGCGCGCACAAAGGCGCGCACGGCTTCATCATTTAGGTCCTGGATGGTGTACACAGGCAGTTCGCGCAGGCGGTTGCCCGGCTCCTCCCGTATGCGCGCCGTCAGCGCCAGACGGGCAGCGGCATATGCCTGGCTGTCCAGGAAAAGACCGATTTCCGCCAGCGCCAGGTCGCGGCGGGCGCCCAACGCTTCATCCAGGGCGTCGCACAGCAAAACGATCCGCCCCGCTTCCAGCAGCGTTTCAAAGCCGCAGCTCAATACTTTGGCACTGCGCCCGCCCACGGCATGGCGCATCTGCTGCTCCGCAAATTGGAGCAGACTGCCTTCCTGGTAGTTCTCCAGGCGCAGCAGCACGGGAATGGGTTGTCCCCATCCCAGGAGGCGCATGCCCTGCCGCGCCATCTGCCACGCCAGGCGTTCCAGTCCGGTGCTCTTGCCCGCGCCAGGTTCGCCCAAGATCAGCACGGCGCGCGGCCCCGGCGGACACGCCAGCAAAAAGGCGTGCAAAAAGGCAACCATATCCTGCCGCTCTCCCTGCGCCAATAGTTCAGCGGTAACGACTGCCTGCCGCCCATTAGCCAGCGTCAGGCGGGCAAAGTCCGTCTGCCAGCGCTGCAAGTCGGGATGCTGCGCCAGGGCGCGCAAATACCAATAGCGGTGCCAGCGCCAGTTCCAGGCCAGGGTGCGTTCGCTTTCCAGCAGAGCCAGCAGCATGAGCATGAGCGCCGCGCCGCCTACAGTCCCCGCCAGGCGTGTGGGCGTAAACAGGTTTTGCCAGGCGTCTTGCTGCACCCAGCCCGCTGCCAGGTTGCCCGCCAGCCCCGCGCCAAATTCCAGGAGTAAAATAACGAGTCGTTTGAACATGCGATGGTTATGAAAGGATTTTTTTACCGCGAAGACGCAAAGGGCGCAAAGATTTGGGTAACAGAGTACAAAAGTCTTCCAGACTTTTGTACTCTCCTCTGGCAGTTCGTAAGTTCTATGAGCCCAAATCGCTCAAGGCCAGCATATGATACTGCGAAAGCGAATAAACTGGTATAATCATCAT
>JAGVTM010000228.1 GCA_019136785.1 Chloroflexota bacterium
TTGTACGGATGGTGGTAGTGGTTAGTTGGTTTCCTGGCCCCAAAGCTGCACGAGATTGAGGCAGACCTGGACGGCGCGGGCCATGTCTTGCAGGCTGATGTATTCGAGGGGGCCGTGAATGTTGTGCATGCCCGTGAACAGGTTGGGCGTGGGGAGGCCGCGTTCGGTGAGGCGGGAGCCATCGGTGCCGCCGCGAATGGGGCGGATGACGGGGGCGATGCCGGCACGTTCGATGGCCTGAATGGCTAACTCAACGGGGCGCCTATTGTTTTCCAGCCAGTAGCGCATGTTGCGGTACTGCGGCGTGATGGCGCATTGCACGCCGGCGCGGGGGTGCGCGGCTTGCAACTGGTTGCAGGCGGCTTGCAGGCGCGCGCCGTGCGCCGCCAGACCTTCCCGTTCAAAATCGCGCAAGATAAAGTGAATTTCTGCCTGGGCGGTGCTGCCGTGCAGCTTATAGGGATGGATAAAACCCTGGCGCCCGCCGGTGGTGGCCGGGGTGAGGCTGTCTTGGGGCAGCAGCAGCAGCAGTTCGGCAGCCAGGGGTAGGGCGTTAACCATCCTGTCTTTGGCTTCGCCAGGGTGAATGGAGACGCCTGTGATGGTGACGACGGCTTTGTCGGCGGAGAAGGTTTCATAGGTGATTTCGCCCGTTTCCGCGCCGTCCAGGGTGTAAGCCACATCGGCAGCCAGGTCTTCCAGGCGCAGACTTTCAGTGCCGCGCCCCACTTCTTCGTCAGGCGTGAAGCACAGGCGGACATCGCCGCGCGGCAAATCGGGGTGCGCCAGCAAGTGAGATGCCAGGGTCATCATAATGGCGACGCCAGCCTTGTCGTCTGCGCCAAGCAGGGTGGTTCCGCTGGCGGTGATCAGGTCCTCGCCTATCTGCCCAGCCAGGAAGGGGCTGTTGGCGGGGGTGAGCGTTTGCGCCGGATTGTCGGGCAGGGGGATGGGCGCGCCATCGTAGCGGCGGTGGACGATGGGGCGGACGTTGGCGCCGCTGTAATCGGCGGAGGTGTCTACGTGGGCCAGAAAGGCGACGGTGGGCGCGCCGGGCTGGTTGCCCGGCAGCGTCGCCAGCACGCAGGCATAGCCGGTGAGGACGACATCGCGGACGCCCATTTGTTGCAGTTCGGCAGCCAACAGGCGCAGCAGATCAAGCTGTTTCAGGGTGCTGGGGATGGCGTCGCTGGCTTCATCGCTTTGGGTGTCAATCTGGACGTAGCGGAGAAAGCGCTCTTCGAGTTCGGGTAGAAAGGTGTGCCAGGTCATGGGGAACTCCTTAGAACAGTGAACAGTGGACAGTGGACAGTGGCGAGTGGCGAGTGGCGAGTGGTCAGATGGTTGATGATGAGGGATTAGCTGATGCGGCCGAGGAGTTGGCGCACCAGGTGGTAGAGAGGGGCGGCGGATTGATCGTGGATGCCGGCAGCCTGCAGATGCTTTAGCGCCGTGTCCGTATAATGCCGTTCCTGGGTTTCGGCGTAAGCGCGCGCGCCGCTCTCATCTAATAGGGCGATGGCTTGGGCCACAAATGTGTCGCCGGCGTCAGGCGCGGCGTAAAGCTGGCGGAGGGCCGGGTTCTGCGTCAGACCAAACAAGACAGGCAGACTCTTTTTACGGGTGACAATGTCTGTGGCTGCCGATTTGCCAATGACGTCTTCCTGACCCCAAATGCCTAGAATATCGTCCCGCACCTGGAAAGCCAGACCCAGATGCAGGGCAAAAGCGGCATAATGGTGGATGGTCTGGTCGTCTTGTTGGGCAATCAACGCGCCTAGTTCCGCGCACAGGGCAATCAAGACAGCCGTTTTGCCCTGAATCATGGCAATGTATTCGTCTACGGCGACATCGTCTCGCGTTTCAAACTGCATATCGGCGAACTGCCCGCGGGTGAGTTCCAGACAGGTTTCGTCCAGGCGGCGCAGCGCCCGCACTACCGTCATCGGCGGCACGCCGTTGTCCAATAAGCGAGCCATAGCCAGGTGGGCGGCGGCAAACAT
>JAGVTM010000233.1 GCA_019136785.1 Chloroflexota bacterium
GAAAGACCTGGCTTACAACGGCGTAACCGCCGGAGACGTGGCTGAAGGCGACGTCCGCACGGTGGGCACTTCGTTGCAGTACACGGGTCTGGTGCTCAATGGGGATGGCGTCAACCCCGACGCGCCGCACCCATTCCTCAAAGTGCAGCAGCAGGGCGCCAGCGGCAACTTTGAGTATGGCGGTTGTTACCTGGGCAACAACTCCAGCGCCGGCACTTTTGGCCTGGGGTTCTTCGCCCTGACGACGCCGTTCAACAGCGCGCATATGCGGGCTTCCCGCGTAGGCAGCACGGTCACCATTGAGTTCACCAACGTCAACGGCGGTGGGCTGCCGGATCAAACTTATGTCTGCACAGGCGCGCCGGCTGCGCCTGGCGGCACCATTGGCGTGCATGGCTATGCCAACATTGCCAAGATTGACAACTTCGGCGATGGCGCGACTGTGTTGGATACCTTCACCTACACCGGGCCGCTGGGCGCTACTGGCAACTGGAACGATGCGGCTGTCGGCATGAACGCCGATGGCAGCCGCGCCAGCGGCGGGTCGCTGGCTCTATCATTCTGGATAGGACAGGCTGGCTGCCCACCCAAGTTCATTGACCTCACGCTCGTTCAGGGCAAGCTGAATATCAACCTTTCCACAAATGGAGACTCTCAGGCGCTGTTCTTGCGAGTCTTCCTGGCGGATGGTAGCTCGCAGACCGTAGGCCCCTTCAACTTGCCGGCGGAATTCTGCCAGGCTATCCAGACAAACTTCATGCCTATGAACCCACCAATCATTGCCGTTGTTGGTATTCTGTACAAAGGGCCGGGGCAAGTCGTCTATGACGTGCTCCAGATTCCTGCTCCGGAATAACTACTTCGGTAGAAAACCAGGGTTCTCTGTCTGCTTCGCAGGTAACCTCTTAGTCTAATCAGCGTTAATGAGCGGAGACGGCGATATTTGACCCGTCTCCGCTTTTTTATGCAGCCATTCTTAACTGGCAGACTTTTGTATGAAAAACCATTGACAAAGCATCAACCCTGGTCTATTATGTTAGTGTTAGTCGCTTTGGTAGTGTACAAGTTTTTCCCCCTACCTTGAAAACAGACGCCAACCTGGAGCGAGGACGTTTGCCGCCCCTGCAAACGTTTAGCTTTCCCCTGAGCAGTGCCTCTCTCCGGCGCGTCTGCCAACCAATTTGTTAAACCTTTTGCCTCCCGGCAACAACCATATCCAGCCCTCATTATTTCTTCAGGAGAATAACAATGAAGAAGAAGGTGTTTGTTTCCACCCTCGTGGTGTTGGTATTGGCGCTGGTGGCTCTGACGGCGGTGTTCGCGGCTGACAAGCCTGCGGATGCCACCCTGTCGGCAGCGCCAACCATGTACGTGCCCACCGCCGCAGACCTGGCTTACAGCGGCGTGACGGCGGGGGACGTCGCCGAAGGAGATATTCAGGCTGTAGGCACTTCGCTGCAATACACCGGGTTGGTGCTCAATGGGGATGGCGTCAATCCCAATGCGGCGCACCCATTCCTCAAAGTGCAGCAGCAAAACGCCAGCGGCAGCTTTGAATACGCCGCCTGCTATACGGGCAATAATGGCAGCGCGTTTGGTTTGGGGTTCTTCGCGCTCACCCAGCCGTTCAACAACGCCCATATGCGAGCTTCGCGCGTGGGCAGCACGGTCACGATTGCATTCACCAACGTCAATGGCGGCGCGCTGCCCAATCAGACGTATGTCTGTGAAGGCGCGCCCACGCCTCCCGGCGGCAACATCGGCACGCTGGGTTACGCCAACATTGCCAAGATTGACAACTTCAGCAATGGCTCCACTGTGCTGGACACTTTCTCTTACACGGGGCCTCTGGGGGCGACAGGCAACTGGTTTGATGCTGCCCCTGGCATGAACGCGGACGGCAGCCGCGCCAGCGGCGGGAGTCTGGCTTTGTCCTTCTGGGTGGGGCAGGTTTGCCCAGGGCCCAGCACGGACGTGGCGCTCAACCCGAACCTGGCGCTCAGCGTAGCCACGGGGAGCACGGTGAAGTATTGGCTGGTGCGGTTCTACTTCGCCAATGGTACGAGCCAGAATGTGCTGCAAACGGGTCTGCCCGCCTGCTTCTCGAATACGTTCAACACCAACTATGTGCCCGTTAACCCGCCCGTGACGGCGATTTGCTCCTTTGTCTATGACCCGGCTGTGCCCGGCGTGGTCGCTCAGGATTGCGCGCCTGTGCCGTAAGAGTCTACCGAAAATAGTATGGGCCCCCCATCCCCCTGAAGGGGGAAGGGGGCTTTGCGGAAAGGGCGAGGGGCGCGCTGCGCCCCTCGCCCTTTATTATTGGCGGGTTGTTATAGTTCAGCCTCAGGCTGGATGGCGGCGCGTTTGCTGGCGGCGGGGCGGCGGCGGCGGTTTTGCAGGGCGCGCCGCCAGCGCATGAGGGGCTGCCGGATGGGTTGGAAGCGGAGGAGGAAGAGGAAGGCGAGAATGCCGGCATAAATCAAAGCCTCGCCATTGTCCTTCGCCAGCCATAAGAAATGCCAGATAGCCAGGACGCCAACGGCATAGACCAGCTTGTGCAGCCGCTTCCAATTCTTGCCCAACCGCCGCATGGATGCTTTGGTAGAGGTAACGGCTAAGGGGATCAACAGCAGGAAAGCGGTGAACCCGACGACAACGTAAGGGTTATTGACAAGGCCATCCAGGATCAGACGCAGGTTAAGTTCATAATCCACACCCACAAAGATAGCCAGGTGCACGCAAACGTAGAGGAAAGCGTATAACCCCAGAGGACGGCGCAGCGGTTGCAACTGCTTCCAGCCAGCCAACGACATGAGGGGGGTGATTGTCAGGGACAACAGCAGCAAGATCAGGGCCGGCTTGCCCGTGCGCAAAATGGCCTCGCGCACCGGGTCAGCCCCCAGGCGGTAATACCAAAAGTCATAAAACAGCAGCGCCAGCGGCAGCAGCGCCCCGGCGTGGGTGGCAATTCTGAGCAGGCGAGCTTGGGCGTGGCGGTCGAGTTTGGGGAGTAACGTGTTCATGATTCTTGATTGCCTGATTAGAAGTTGCGGCGCAGGTCCATGCCGGCATACAACGCAGCCACCTGATCGGCATAGCCGTTAAACATTAACGTCTCTTGCCGGCCCACGCCAATCAACCGCTCACTGGCTTGTGACCAGCGGGGGTGGTCTACCTCAGGATTGACGTTGGCGTAGAAGCCATATTCGTGGGGAGCAGCCGCCATCCACAATGAAGTGGGCATCACGTCTGTCAGTTCAATCTGGACGATGGATTTGATGCTCTTGAAGCCATACTTCCAGGGTACGACCAGGCGCACAGGCGCGCCATTCTGCGGCAGCAAATCCCGACCATACAGCCCGGTAGCCAGAATGGTCAAGGGGTGCATGGCTTCGTCCAGGCGCAGACCTTCGGTGTAGGGCCACTCATAGCGGCTGGATTTCTGCCCCGGCATCTGCTCAGGATCGTAGAGGGTTTGGAAGCGCACGTATTTGGCGGCAGATTGGGGCTGCGCCGCTTGCAGCAACTGCGCCAGGGGGAAACCCTGCCAGGGAATGACCATAGACCACGCCTCCACGCAGCGCAGGCGGTAAATACGCTCCTCCTGGTCAAACTTGCGGCGCAAATCATCTATCTCGTAGATGCCGGGCTTGTCCACCATGCCCGTTACAACGACTCGCCAGGGGGAAGTCTGGAAATCAGCCGCCAGCTCCGCCACCCGCTGCTTGTCCACGGTGAACTCGTAGTAATTATTGTAGTTGGTGATGCTCTCAAATGAATTGACGGCCCGGCCCAGTTCATCCGTAGCCACGCTGATGGCGGCAGCGGTCGCCGGGGCGGCGCCAGTCTCGTCGCTGGCAGCGACTGTTGGGGGCAGGGTTGTGGGAGGGTCTGGACGGCAGGCTGCCAACAGCGCGCCGGCAGCAATGGCTGCCGCGCCTTTCATGAAGTGTCGCCGCGACAAGTAAAGATGTTCGGGCGTGATTTGTGAGGAGGGAATTTCAATGCCTGTTCGTTTTTTGATTAACATAATGATGTCGCCTTGTCTGATAGTACACGTGAAATGACGTTGAAAGCAGGTAGCCGCGGAACGCTGGCTGAACATAGCTAGAATTATGGCTCAAGTTTATGAAATCAGGCTAAAAAAACTATTATGAAAAACTTACAAACAAGGATAAGCGAGGGCCCCCATCCCCCAACCCCCTTTCCCCTGAAGGGAGAAGCGGGCTTTTCGGAGAAGGCGAGCAAGCGAAGTGAGAATGGTGGGGGAAACAGGTAGTTATGCCGGCAGGCGGGTTTTTCTGGTAAAATTGCGCCACAAGAACGGATAGCCAATTATGACAAAACGATTGGTTTTGTGGGCGGTTTGGGAGTGGTTCCACTGACCAGTGATCACTCGCCACTCCCCCCTATTCTCGAAGGAGTTTCCACTTCCCATGCAGCAAATTGTTGAATGCGTTCCTAATTTTAGCGATGGACGACGGCCTGAAGTGTATAACGCTATTGCGGAGAGTATCCGCAGCGTGGCGGGGGCGCGCATCCTCAGCGTCAGCCCGGACGCCGACCACAATCGCACGGTTATAACGTTTGTCGGTTCGCCAGTCGCGGTGGAAGAAGCCGCTTTTCGGGCTATTGCCAAAGCGGCGGAATTGATCAACCTGGACAATCACCAGGGGGAGCATCCGCGCATCGGCGCCACCGACGTGTGCCCGTTTGTGCCCGTCAAAGGCGTGACGCTGGCGGATTGCGTGGCGATTGCCCAACGGCTGGGGGAGCGCGTGGGGCGGGAGTTGGGCATTGCCGTTTACCTGTATGAAGCAGCGGCTACCCGTCCGGAACGGGAAAAGCTGTCCAACATCCGCAAAGGGGAGTATGAGCAGTGGAAAGCCGAAGTGGCGACTAACCCGCAGCGCCAGCCTGATTTTGGGCCAGCCATCCCGCAGACCTGGGGGGCTACGGTAATTGGCGCCCGACCCTTCCTGATTGCCTACAATATCTACCTGAATACCAACGACGTGGAGATTGCTAACAAAATTGCGCGGGCCGTGCGCCACATCAATGGCGGTTTCCGCTACGTGCAAGGGTTGGGTTTTCTGGTCGAGGGGCAGGCGCAGGTGAGCATGAACCTGACTAACTTTGAAAAGACGCCCATTTATCGGGTGCAGGAGGCGGTGCGGCGAGAAGCGGCCCGCTACGGTCTGACGATCACCAAAGCCGAACTGGTGGGACTGACGCCACAGCAGGCGCTCATAGACGCGGCGCAGTGGTATTTGCAGTTGGATGGTTTGCAGGCTGATCAGATTTTGGAGCAGCGGCTGGCTGAATCAGAAGAAGAAACAGGCGTGCAGGCGCCACGAGCATTTATTGATGCCGTTGCCGGCAAATCGCCTACCCCCGGCGGCGGTTCAGTGGCGGCGCTGGCAGGCGCGCTGGCAGCGGCGTTGACGCAAATGGTGGCGGGTTTGACCATCGGGCGCAAGAAGTATGCGGCGGTATCCGACCAGGCGCAGCAAGTGTTGGACGCCGCCAGCGAACTGCAAGAAAAGTTAACAACGGCAATTGCTGAGGATGCGGCTGCCTTTGACGCGGTGATGGCGGCTTATCGCCGGCAGGATGTGGAAGAATCGGCGCGGGCAGCGGCAATTGAGCAGGCGTTGATCGGCGCGGGGGAAACGCCGCTGCGGGTAGCTCGCTTGAGCCGGGACGTGGCGCGGCTGGCGCAGCAGATGGTGGCCGTGGGGAATGTGAACGCGGCGACGGATGGAGCGACTGCCGGCATTATGGCCCGCGCCGCCGTCCAGGCAGCCTGCCTTAACGTCAAAACCAACGCGCAGGCGCTGCAAAACCGGGCGCTGGCGCAGGTCTGGGTGACGGAAGCCAATGGCCTTTACGCCGAAACCAGCGCGCTGGCGGAGGCTATTGTGGCTACGGCGAGCGAGCGCGGCGGATTTGCGTAAGTAGGGCAAAAATAGTTAATGGGTGAATTCGTGAATTTGTGAATGGTTAATGATGGCGCGTAACGCCTGGCTTTTGTTTAGCTTATCTGCCGCTTTCGGGGTAAAGTTAGCGACTGGCAACTATTCACCGCAAAGACGCAAAGAACGCAAAGATAAAGAGAAGAACTTTGCGGTCGCTGCCTTCTTCGCGGTTAAATCCCGAGGAACTGTATAGTTACAGCGGCTGTATGTCTGGAAATATGAATGTCACAAGATTGTTGAAAGGAGCCGTGGGGCTGGTCTGGCTGTTAGTCGCCGGGCTGGTAGCGGGTTGTCAGGGTCAAACAGTGGCTTCGGAAGCGGCCATAATGCCGGCAGTCGTTGTCGCCCAACCCACCGCCGCCGCTGTCAATCCTGTCGTTGTTTATACCGTCGCCGCGCCGCAGCAAGAGCAGCGCAGCTTTGCTTTACCTACAGCGGCTCCGCCGGCTACGGCCACGCCGCCGCCCACTGCGCCCGTGGTCACTGCCACGCCCGCGCCGACCAACACCGCCAGCCCTACCCCCCTGCCCACTTTTACGCCGCCCGCCCTGCCCAACACGCCCGCGGGCGAACATTACTGGCTGCGGCGACCCGTAGCGGAGGGGGGCGTTGTCTGGACGGATAAGACCTATCCGTATGGCAGCACACGCGGCGGCACGCTGCGACCGCATCATGGGGTGGAGTTCAATGTGCCGTATAACACGGAAATTTTGGCGGCTGCCAGCGGTACGGTGGTGGTTGCCGGCAGCGACAGCGATACGGTTTACGGGGAAACGACGAACTTTTACGGCAACCTGGTGGTGGTGGAACTGGACACGCCGTTAAATGGGCAGCCTGTTTACACGCTGTACGGACATCTCAATCAAGTATGGGTGCAGCCAGGGCAGCACGTGAATGTGCACGACGTGTTGGGACTGTCCGGGGCCACAGGCGTGGCTGATGGGCCGCACATGCACTTTGAAGTGCGCGTGGGGGCTAATGCGTACACATCTACGCGCAATCCGCTGCTGTGGCTGTACCCGTTTCCCGACCGGGGCACAGTGGCCGGGCGGGTGACCTGGTCTGGCGGCGCGCTGGCGGAGGAAGTACCGATCAGCCTGCGCCGCGTGGATGCGCCTACCGCCGCTTACTATGCGACAACGAGCTATGCCGGCAGCAGCGTCAACCCAGACGACAATTGGGGCGAAAACTTTGCCCTGGATGACGTCGTCGCCGGCTACTACGAAGCTGCCATTCAAGTGAACGGGCGCAAAATTTCGCAGGAGCTCTGGGTATTCCCTTACCGCACCAACTTCATTGAGTTTGCGCTAGATGACAGCCCTGAATAGAAGAATGCTTTCTTTGGCTCTTACCGATGTGCTACCGTTCAATATCTCAAAGAGTCATCCGGTGAGTTAAAGTCCTGTTGCGCCCCTTAATCAGATCTATGAGCATAAACGGGTATAGGCGGACGAATCTGAATAGAATCAACCTTAATCGGCTGACGCATAAGCGGATCATGTCCCAGCCCCGACGACAAAGCCATGGCTCGACAACCTGCCCGACATTTAGCTAGTGCAGTGCACTCCACACAACCAGAGGGAATCAGGTCACGCCAGGATTGCATACCTTCACTTTGCCATACTTCTGCTAGACTATCGTACAGAAGATTACCACAGTACAGAGTTGTATCTGTACAGGGCTTAACCCGACCCCAGGGATCCACAACCAGAAAATTGTCACCTGCCCCACACCCCTGTGATGAGGACGGCATAAAACACTCTGGGATGCAAGGCCCGTAATTGATAGAGTGTAGCCCGGTCTCTTGGATTTCCTCAATAACCTTAATTGCCCTCTGTAGTTCGCTATTACTAGGAACCATTTCCCCCAACAAACCATTTATCGTTGGTTGTTCTAACCGTGGGGGCGCTAACAAATATCGGTTATAGGTGGCTTGTTGGGCACCAAGCTTACGCGACAAAACGGCTACTTCAGCTAATTCCCTCAGATTGCTCCGTGTTATAACTGTACTGGTACTTACATTTAGACCGGCCTGTATTGCCAACTGTATGCTGGCCACAGTTTCCCCAAAAGACCCCATGACACCTGTAAAACGGTCATGCGTAACAGCCGTCGCCCCATGTAAAGACACTAACAAACCACGACAATAAGGTGATTCAGCTAACAACGAAACTAATTGGATGGGTTCATGCCAGCGACCATTGGTAAAGATAGCAAAGTCTATGCCTTGTGCATTTAACCAACGTACTATTGTCTTAAAGTCAGGGTGTAACGTGGCCTCGCCACCAGTTAAAATGACCCTTGTAACTGACGCCGCTAACTTCTCTATAATCACTTTCCAGGCAGACCAGCGCAGAGGGCGATGCAGACCAGGATGTAACCCGCGTGTATCATAGTTGGCGATAAAACCGTCGTTGGAACAACCAGGGCAACAATTGTTGCAGGCTGGAGTAAGTTCCAAATAGGCAAGAGAGGGAAGACTTAATGAGGCACCAGGTAAGATCAATTCTGTCCCCGGTTGGCATTTTACAATTTTGTCTTTATCTTTGTCACTCTCCGGGCCGTCACATTTGGCTGAAGCAAAACGGCTCTTGTTAGCTGTCATGGGAGTTAGCCCTTCTTTCTTAAGCGGCCATTTGTCGGCCCAAAATATCCTGTCGCCATTGCCAAACTGCGGCTATCAATTCCGGGTGTGAATCAATCAAACCTTGCCGCGTCCAGTAAGCATCCAACGAATTACACCAAGTAAGACCGTCATCTCGCTTCAAACTCAATATGCGATGGCCCAAATTTTCTAGTAGTCCTCTTAACAAGTGCCAACCATATCCACCGCTTCTAGCTACGACCGGAAAATTATCGCGGTAAAGAGATAGAGCCCGCTCCAAATGGTTTTCATCCAGCGCTAAATCCGCTAAAACTATGTCAGACAAAGCAATAAATAGCTCTGCCTGATGTGCTTCACTTGGAATCTTTACTAGTTGATTGTAGGCATAAACATCCTGGAAACGCTTACGGTATCGAGCTACATTACAAGCCTCGACGAGGCTGTCTAGGCTTGTGTTGAAATCCTGGATTTGTTCAGCCTCCA
>JAGVTM010000065.1 GCA_019136785.1 Chloroflexota bacterium
CGCATCCAACAGGCGGAAGGGCCAACGCACCCACCAGGTGTCAAAGGGAAAGCTGATGACCAACAGACGGCGAGCGCGGATGGCGGCAGCGCCAAGCAGTTGCTGCAAATAGGGATAGCAGCAGATAACGCGATCCATCACCACCACGTCAGCCATCTCAAAAGCGGCTGCGTTCTGGGCAAAGTCTTGCTGAAAATAAACGATGGACTCGGTCAGGTGCAACCTGGCTGCATTTTCCTGGGCTGCGGCAATAAAAGCGGCGGAGGCATCCACTGCAGTGACGCGCTGCACCACTCCCCGCCGCAGCAATTCATGATGTAAACCGCCGGCGCCGCAGCCCACATCCAGCAAGCTTAATGGCTGTTTATCAGGCGTGGCATAAGCCGCCACAAATGCCGCCAGCTTTTGGGCGCGCTGATCCAGGCCATGCGCCAGATACTCACGCGCATTCCGCTGCGCACGTTCAGCATTGAACATCTCGTTTAGATCGTTGACGTCCTTCTGTGGGCAACAAGGACATACCATAAGGGGAATAATACCTGCTGCGGCGCAAAGCGGCTAGTTGACCTCCTCTGCCTGCCAACGCACGTCGCGCAGGGGCAAGCCAAAGAAAGCGGCAATTCCCTGTAATTGGGATTCGATGGCGGGCGCGGCAAATGCCGGCAGCGCCCCAAACGGCGCTAACTGCACATCCAACCCCGCCCCTTGTCGCTGGTAACGCCACGTGCCGGCAATCCGCCCATGCGCCAGAATTGTTCCCTCAATGTGCCCCGCCGCTCGCCACACCTGTTTGTAATGGTCGGCGTCCACCAGCCACCCCTTATCTTTGTGCGCCAGCAGCAGCGGATCAAAACGGTACAACAGCTTCACGGGCCACGCTTCCGCGGGCGGCGCGGGTTCTACCAGTTCTGCCAGGTCAACCCGCGGCAGCAGCAGCGCCCGCCCCCCGGCACGCACTGTCGCCAGTTCCGGCTCCACCACCGCCAGCCAACGGCGCGACGCCGCTGCCGGCACATAGCGCCAGAAGCGAAAGTCCGCTTCCGTCGCGGGTCCATAGCTATGAAAATAGCGGCGCAGCAAAGTCACGTTGGCTGCGTCAAAAGAAGGCGGATCCCATGCCAGATCGGGCAGCCAGGATTCGCGCCAGGCAAACACCCCTTCGCCGCCGTTTTGTCCCGCATGGCAAGCCAGCCCGCGATGCACCAACTCGCTAAAAATGCCGCCCCAGGCAGACAGCAGCTCGTCGCTCAGTTGCAGCCCCGCCGCCCGCAAATCGCTGCGCGTCAGCCGGCCCCGTTCCTGCAAAAGTCCGGCAGCCCGGTCAATAGCGGCGTAAAACGCTGCAAGGTCTCCGCCATTCTTGCGCACCTGCCGCTCGTAATAGGTGCTGCCCGGCTGCCAGGTGGCGGCGTAAATCAGGGGCCACTCCTGGCTGGTAAATAGGTGCAGGGTGCTGCGCATCCCCCACAGCTTCACCAGCCGGCGCGTCTCGTGCAGCGCCGTGTCAAAAATCGCCTGATCCAGTCCCGTCGTGCGCTGCCACAACGCCAGCCCGGCCGCCGTTAAAATTTGCGCTTGCACGCCAATTAAAGCCGTGGCCACCGCCTCCGGCCCGGCCATGGGGCTGACCAGCCCCGACCGTTTCAGACGAAACCAACGCACCTGCTCCGCCGATACCTGCATCACCGCGCATTCTCCTCTTCCAGGCACAGCAGATACAGCAGCGCCTCGCCATAGGCGTCCGCCGCTTCGATTGCCGTAAAAATGCGCTGGCGACCCTGCTGCTGCACACGGCATTCAAAACCGTCTGGGCGGCAGACCAGCGTCACCGCTGGCTGCGCCTCCCCTGCCAGCCGCACTTGCAGCATATGCCGCAGTTGTGATTCCGTCGGCAGCCACACGGCGTCCGCTTGCAGCACATAATCCAGCGACCACTCTACCGCCCCATTAAAAGTCAGCGCGGGCCACCCTTGCTGAATCTGTACGTCAATCGCCATATCGCTCAACACAAAGACGCGCTCATCCAGGTTGCTGTCGGGAATGGCGAAAAAATCATGCCAGGCCGGCGTCCACACCAGCCCCGCTTCCCGTAACCGCCGCGCCAACCCCACCCGAATTAAATGCGGCTGCCAGCGGTTGGCATCATTTATCATATTCATCGTCCTTTGAGAATCGTAGGGTGGGTTGGCAACCCGCCCATACTGTAAAACAATCTTATTACTCTCCCAAGAATCCCTGAAAAAAGGCGACAATATTCTCTCCCAGCGTGTCCAGACGATACCCTCCTTCCTGCACCACCACCGTAGGCAAACGCAGCGCCGCCAGCGCCGCGCCCATCCGCCAGAAAGCATCCCGCTGCAAGCGGAACGTGCCCGTCGGGTCCCCCAGACAGGTATCCAGACCCAGCGAGATGACCAATCTATCCGCCTGAAATTGATTGACCTTTTCCAGAGCCGGCAGCAGCGCCGCAAAATACATCTCCTCATCCGCTCCCAATGGCAAAGGCACATTCAAATTGAAACCCACTCCCGCCCCGGCGCCCGTTTCATCCGCGTGACCCCAATAATACGGGTATTCGTCATATGGGTCGGCGTGAATGGAGCAGACAAACACATCCGCCCGCTCGTAAAAAATCGCCTGCGTACCGTTGCCGTGATGGTAATCCACATCTACAATCGCCACTCGCTGCTGTCTGCCGCAGGCGGCAGCCCGCTGCGCCAGCCAGTGCGCCGCCACGGCGGCGTTATTCAGGTAACAGAAGCCACCATACAGGTCTGCGTGCGCGTGGTGACCCGGCGGGCGGCATAGGGCATACGCCGCCGCCGCCCCTTCCTGGACGGCTGCCGCCGCCGACAAAGCCGTTTGCACGCTGCCGTAGACCGCCTGCCACGTGCCGGCAAAAATTGGCGAAGACCGGTCGAAGCAATACCCGCCAAGCTGCCCATAAATCGTGCGCGGCCAGCGCCGTGGGCGCTCCTGCACGCTGAAAGTATCGGGAATGACCGGGCCCGCCGCCCCTGCTTCTGCTGCAAACCGCTCATAAGCCGCTTGCAGCAGTTGCACCATTCGGGCATCGTGCACTGCCAGCACCGGGTCTAGCCCAAAATCCAGCGGCGCCTGCCGCGCTGCCAGCCCTGACGCGAGTAAGGCATCACGCAGCGCCAATCCCCGCACAGCCACTTCACAGTAGTAATTCTGGCTGTGCGTCCCCGGTCGCTGCAACTCCTGAGGATCATGCAAAATATGTGCTGGTGCGTAATAGAAATCCATCCACTGCATTATAGCCCATTTGGACTAACTGCCGCTAATTGTAGCCTGCGTCACACTCCGCCTGTATACCGTCACCTATACTAAATTCAGAAATCGGGTTTTCTAGTAGTGAGTACCATTTACCTACCAGGGAGAAGGCCCCCTTCATATGCTGCCTGACAATTGTCGGTACAATACGGTGGCAGCGCACGGCAGGAAAACAGGTGAATCCGTTTTATCCACCCAGCCATGAACCTTTTTAGCCGGCAAATGCAGGATTATTGGCGATGAGCAAAGACTTCATCAAAAAGCAACAGGGCCAGACGCTGGTCGAATTTTCCCTCGTGATCATTGTGCTGCTCCTGTTAGCTTTCGTCATCATTGAAAGTGGGCGCGTCCTTTGGGCCTGGAACACCGTGCAAAACGCCGCTCGCGACGGCGCCCGCTATGGCAGCACGGGCCAGTTTGACCCCGCTTTCCAGTTTGAAAACAACCCGCGCGTCGTTTCCATCAAGCATGTGGCCCACGGCGGTCTGGCCGGGCTGCGCCTGAACGAAGACCCCGACGCCCTGTACGAAGACGAATATTACTACAACATCGAAGTATTGGGCGTGCCCTTAACGGACACTTCCCAGTTTTACCCCAACAACGCCGGCGGGCCCGGTTTGCCCCTGGTCGTGCGCGTCACCTATCGCGTCCCCCTCATCGCCCCCATTTTGAGCGGTATCGTCAATTCCATTCCTGTTAAGGGGCAAACGGTTATTAACAACGAACAGTTTGGCTCCCTGGGCAACTCCGACCAGGGCCAGGGGCTGCCTCCGCCCGTGCCCATTATCCCCACGGCCGGGCCCACCCCATCCCCCAGCCCCAGCCCCACCGCCACCGCCACGAATACGCCCGGTCCCGCCCCCACCGCCACTGTCACCGCTTCCGCCACACCCACAGGCGCGCCGGACATTTGCGCCACCCGTTTTGAAGGGGATTTGATTGCCGGCAATGACTTTGCCTTTGTCACCGGCGAACCAGGCGACACCGTCATTATTGTAGACCTGACCACCGGCGACACCCTGGGCGCAGACGTGCTCGTGCCCGTAGATGGTCATGCCTGCCCTGGCTTTGCTGACTTTTTCCCGGACAACCTGTTCGACCAGCCGCTCATCCTGGATCACGTTATTTTGGTGCAGTCCACCAATGGCACGGTAGATACAGGCATTGTGGTGGCGGCCCCGTCCACACCCACACCCACGCCCACTACCACGCCTACCACCTCTCCCACACCCACCCTGACCCCCACCGCCACCCCGTCGCCCACGCCCTCCAGCCCGTACATTGTGCTCTCCACCGACTGCGCCACCGGGCCGGCAGTGCAGTTCGTCGTCTTTGGTTTTGGTTGGCCCAACGCCCAAGACATCAACCTGTTCTTTGACAACGATTTGCAGACCATCATCCCCGCCGGGCATGGCGGTTCGCTGCCCCCGCAGACCTGGACTTTCCCCAACGTCACCAATGGCTTGCACAAAGTCAAAGCGATTGCTCTGGGCGGCATCCAGGACGAAAAGAACTTCATCGTCCCCTGCCCCAACGTCACCCCCACCCCGGCCACTTCCACCCCCACGCCCACGCCCGCGCCTGCTGACCTGGTCTTTGTGGGCCAGCCGGAACTGCTCAGCACGCCGCCCATCGTCGAATACCGTCCGCTTGACTTCCGCGTGGAAATCAGCAACACGGGCAGCATTGACATTAACGATCAGTTCTTCATTGACATCTACTTTGATCCGTCAGTAGTGTACAGCACCACCATTCCCATCACCCAGAGCGTGGGCTACATGGGCGTCAGTTCCCTGCCCGGCGGCGAAGGGCGCACGCTCTTCATTCGCACTTTTGCCGGCTTTTCCGGCGGCTTCCCCGATCACGTGGTCTACAGCATGGTGGACTCGTTGGAAGAAGTCAACGAAGGCAGCGAACTCAACAACATTGTCGGCCCCATTGACGTCACCGACGTCGTGCCCGCCCCATCCCCCGTGCCCACGCCCATCCCCGCTGCCGGCTCCAACGACATCAGCGGCGTCGTCCGCGCCCGCTTGAGCGACTGGTTCGCCCAGAATCGGGCGCTGGTGAAGCTGCTCGATGCCAACTCCGGCGCGGTGCTCTCCTTGAAATTCACCAATGACGATGGCATTTATGAATTCCTGGACCTGGCTGATGGCGCCTACACGTTAATTGGCTGCCAGCACATAGACAACATCTGGTTCCAGGGACTGCGCACCAACATTGTCGTTCCCCCCTCCACCCCCCTGGCAGACATCTGGCTGCGCGACCAACAGTTAGGAGTGTGCCCTTGATGCGTAATCGTTCTGGATTGCCGGCAGTCTGGCTGCTGCTCTTTCTGGGTCTGGTCTGGCTGGCCGGTCAGGCGCACGCCAACCCGCAAGACGCCCCCACCTGGGAAACAGAACCGCCCGGTCGCCTGCTCTCCATCAATGCCAACCTGGGCGCTGACCGCCCCGTTATCCGCGTCGCTCCCAATGGGCAGTTGTTGGTGGTCTTCAACCGCTTCACCTCCATGGCCGGCGACCGGCTGCCTGACCCATATTACACCCTGTCCAACGACAACGGGCAAAGCTGGTCTACGCCGGCGCCCCTGTACCAGAGCGGCGGCGTGACCTCGCTGTACACCACATTCACGTACGACAGCAACAGCACAGCCCATGCCGTCTGGGTAGAAAACCTGGCGCTGGTGTATGCCCGCCAGGGCGATTGGCCCGGCATCACGCGCACCCTCTCCGATCCAGGCGATATTCCAGGAGCGCTGCATCCCCAAATCGTCAGCAGCGGCAGCAACACCCTAGACGTCGTTTGGGCTGAAGGAGACCTGGCTGATCCGGGGGCATTTGTCCCCAGCGTGCGCCATGCCCGCTCCACGAACAATGGCAGCAATTGGACGCACAGCACAATCCCGCCGTCCCCGTTCAACGCCAGTTACCCCAGTCTGGCGATGGGCGCTACGGGCAAGCTGCACCTGGTGTGGGAGGACACGCTGCTGGCGGAGTATCGCATTTACTATACAGAGGGCACAGCTATCGGCAACACGGTCTCCTGGAGCAATCCGGTGCTGATTTCGGGCGATCTGACGACGGCGCGGCGACCGCAGGTAGTGGTGAATGGCAACTCCGTGATGGTCACTTTCACGCGGCGGAACGCCGATAACCAGCAGTGGATTTATTTCACCGAATGCAATGGGCAGTGCTTGGATGCCGGCAGTTGGGACACCCCCGGCATTATTTCTGGACAGACCGTAGGCGTGAACAGCGACGACCCCACTGTGCTCGTCTCCAGCATGATGCGCCTGGGCGCCTGCACCTTTGTCTACTACCACGGCACGCAGCCCTCTGCGCCGCCGCCTTTCAACGAAAATGAACTCATTTGGGGCGTCAATAGCTGCGACGGTTGGGGCGCTATCCGCGATCAGGTGACCAATACCGACGTGCGCTCCCTCTATCCGGTATTGGCTGCCAGCAGCCAGCATGTACACCTGGTCTACGAACGCGCCGTCAACAACGACCGCCAGATTTACCACATGCGCGCCGTGCCTCCGCCCGACATCAACCCGCCCGTCTACCTGCCCTTCATGGCGAAAAGCCAATGACCCAGAGTAAGTAACCCGATGCGTCGTTCCGAAATCCTCCTGGGTACGCTCCTGGTCGCCATTATTGCCGTCATTGGCATCACCGCCCTGCTGCTCTGGTTCCGGCCCGCGCTCAGCCGCGTCAGCGAATTGGGCAGTTCTCCAACTGTTGCCGCCGATGCCGGCAACGACAACGGTATTGCCGGCAACGGCGTGGTGCTGGAACAAAACACCGCCGCCTACACCGCCCAAATGGGCTATGCCGTGGCGCAGCGGCGCGTCCTGGGCTGGCAAAACGACGCCGCCCTGCTCAGCAGTTCCGCCACCTGGGCCCCTGGCAGCACGCTGCAAGAAATCCTGTCCGGTCAGGTTGCCTGGGGATTCACTTTCTACTCCCCCGCCAGCAACCTGGTAGCCATTGTCTCCGTGGCGGATAACGCCGCTGCCTTTGTCAACCAGCAGCCGGCTTCCGCCACGTTGACGCCGCTGCCCGTCAGCGGTTGGCGCATTGACAGCGATGACGTGATTCAGGCGCTTTTCGACAACGGCGGGCGCGAATTTCTACAGCGTGAGGGCGATTCAACCTTAACGATCACCCTGACCTACAACCCTACCGCCAGCCGCGTTGAGTGGTTTGTCTCTCTTATTGCCCAACGGTCGGGACATTCCCTGACCATGTTGGTCAACGCGGCTGATGGCGCTATCCTGGAACTGGATGAGATTCCCTGATCCCCCGCACAGGCAGCAGATGGAACACAGCAATCACCCTTCTCTTCAACGGCAGCAGGCTACCGGCAAGCAGCAGCGGGCTGCTGCTTGCCGGCAGCGAGGCCAGAGCCTGGTGGAAGTGGCTCTGATTATGCCCATTTTGGTGTTGTTAATTGCCGGCATCGTCGAATTCAGCAACCTGGTCATCACCCAGAACCGCGTCAGCACCGCCGCCCGCGCCGCCGCCCGCTTTGGCGCCAACGGCGGCGAAAACGAAGGCATGATGCTGGTGGCCCTCAACACCGTCACCGAAACAATGGACCTGTCGCCAGAGCGTTGGGATATGTGGACCCTGCGTGGGCAGGTGAACAGCAGCGGCGATGGCTTCGTTAACTTCCAGATCAAACACGTTTATGGCATGAGCCAGACAGCCCGCTTCACCAGCACCCTGACCACCATCCTCAGCGGCACGCTGCAAGCGGAAGTGCTCTACCGCTTACAGCAAGAGTTTGATGGCGCCGGCATCATCACCGACACGGCGCAAGCGGCCGATTTGCGCTTTGTGGGCACGCTCCTTCTGTTCGACACCCAATTTATTCTGGGACTGGACAGCCTGTTTGACCTGGTCAACAGCGCTAAAACCATTCGCCAGCTACACGTCATGCGCCGCACAGGACTGGACATTGAAACCACCAACGGCTGCCCCGGCGTCTTTCCCATAGGCGTGGAAGAAAACATCCGCAGCCTGACCGAAGGCAGCTATCCGCCGGCAGACGCTTTCGACTACCCCATCCCGCCGCCCGTCTTAGCCCAATTCGTCAGCAATGTGGGCGACGTCCGCCTGGATGCCGCCAATGAAGGCTACGTCTTCAAGCTAGAATTTGGCTATGACTCCGGCGACTTCTCCTGGCTAAAGTGGCGGCAGGGCGCTGCCAACGGCGCGGGCACGCTGAATGCCAGTATGCAGTGGCCCGGCAACAGCCACGTGCCCGGCGTTGGATTCCAGGACTATGACGACGTCACCGACCAGACGATGCACGTTGGCGACCGCGTCGCCCTGAACAATGGCAGCGATATCTGGTCGAACGGCGCATTCCTGGCGACGCTGCGCGATCACGTAGACACCGACCGCAGTTTGCGCATCGTCACCTGGCAAGAAGGCCACAATGATGGCAACGCCCTGCGCATGAACGGCTTTGCCATTTTCCAGATTGCCGGGTTCCACATGGATGCCGGCAATCCCGCCAACTCCTGGCTCCTATTGAAATTCATCCGCCACGACGTCTCTTGCGGTCAGGTAGTCATGCCTTAGTAACCGTCCACAAATAAGCTCCATCAAGAAGTTCAACTTCTTCGGAGAAGTTGAACTTCTAAACAGGTAAGTTAATTTCGGACAGTCACTTCAGAACGCAAAGAATTAAAGCCAATATTT
>JAGVTM010000671.1 GCA_019136785.1 Chloroflexota bacterium
TAGAACTGGGACATCTGTTGGCAGAAGTGGACACGCCGCAGAGTTTGGGGCAGGCTCTATCCTGCCTGGAGCAGGCAGAGAGATATTTGCAGCAGCAGCAGATGCCGCTGCTATTGGCCTGGCTGTATGGCGAACAGGGAGCGCTGCTGCTACGCCTCGGACGCCCCCATGAGGCGGCAGGGAAGTCAGTGGAGGCGCTGCCGGCATTTGCCCAAGCCAATTTACCCTTACGTCAGGCGCAAATTCAGGTGCTGCTGGCGGAATGCCGGCAGCTAACCCACCCGCAGCAAGCGGCTGAACTGTACCAGGCTGCTCTGGCACATAGCGGCGAATGGCTACCCGAACTCTCTCTACGCTGCTGGTATGGCCTGGGTCAGTTAGCGCGGGCGGAACGCCGCTTTGATGATGCCATTCTGGCTTTCGAGAAAGCCGTTGCTATCCGTGACACGGTACGGCGGTCGCTGCGCGGTCATGGACATCAAGCAGGGTATCTGGAAGGTAAGCAAGACTTAATGAGCGCGCTGTTGGCAGCCTTGCAAGCAAAACCCGAGCAATCCGAACGTCTTCTTATCTGGGTGGAGCAGAGCAAAGCTGACGTGATGGCTGAACTGCTGCGCGATCAGCCTGTAGATATAACCCTTTCTCCGTCGCTGGCAGCTTTGCTGCAGACCAGAGAGCGGATGCGGCAGGAGCGTGATCGTTACGCCGCCTTGCTGCATGGGGGACAGAGCCAATACCTGATAGAGTCTCGCCAGCAGGGCCCCGCCTGGCTGGCGCACGATGCCTTCCAATTGTCCGGGGTGCGCACTTTGCAACGCCAGTTGCAGCGCATTGAGGAGCAAATTGCCAGAGAACATCACCAGGCCATTGCGTGGCGTCAGGGGCAGATTGTGTCTATTTCACAAATACGAGAGATGCTGGATGACACTTCTGTTCTCGTTTACTACTATGAAACGGAGCGCCAACTGTGGGCGTTGGGGGTAGATGGAAGAAGTGGGGCGGTGACCAATCAGCCGCTGCACGTCTCCCTGGCAGAAATTGAGGAGAAATGGCAGCGAGCGCGCCGCCTGATAGCCCAACCAGGAATGCCGCCAATGACGGCGAGGATGCGGCTGGCTTACTTCTGGCAGCAATTGATCGTTCCTCTGGCACATATTTTAGAGGACAAGAAGCGGTTGATCATCGCACCACACCGAGGGCTGTTTCATATCCCCTTTGCTGCTCTCTACAATGAAGAGAAGAAGTACTATCTGGCTGAACGCTGGTTGACGCAGTTGACGCCTGGTGCAACGGTTTTGCACACATGCCGGCATTATCCCCACCCTTCCGCCAGCATCTTGTTGGTTGGCTATCCAGGTGCACCCGATGTGGATGAATATTTGCCTGCTGTGAACGCAGAACTGCAACAAATCACCCAGGTATTCCCCAAGGCAAGCTGGCTTTACGGAGCGGAGGCTACCAGGGAAAATGTACTGGCGCAAATGGCGGAGAAGGTGATTGTGCATCTGGCGGGTCATGCTTATTATTTGCCGGCACAGCCGCTCGAATATGGTATGCCCCTGGCTGATGGTCGCTGGCTGCGCGCTTCGGACCTATACCTGCATCATGGACACCTGAAGGGCGCGACCGTTGTCCTGAGTGGGTGTGATACAGGACGCGGACGGCCCACCGGCTATGATATCCTCGGGTTAAACAGCGCTTTTCTGTATGCGGGCGCCAGGGGGGTCGTGTCTGGTTTGTGGCGCGTGGACGATACGGCCACGGCCATCTTCATGAGCGAATTTTATCGCGCCATAGCCGCGGGTAAAGAAACAGCGCAGGCGTTGCAACAGGCGCAGCTATACCTGCTGCATCAAACCGAATACACCGCCCCTTACTATTGGGCTTCCTTTACCCTGACTGGAGATACCCATAGTGTCCTGTCAAGGCTAATATGATGGAAATAATCACCATTCGCACTTCCGATCTACCTCTGGAATTTGCGCTGTTAAATCCAAAACTATTTCTATCAATTTATGCTTGACGAGACAATAGTTTAGCTAACTTGTTTTGATGGGTGAGGAGCTGGCATCCCCAGGAGCTGGGTTACAGTGGGTTTACCCTTCTGTTGCCAGACTATCCCAAGATATGCTCATGGCCTTGAACGCAAAAGCCCCCCAACCGGAGGGGGTTGGAGGGCTTTTGTGGGGGGAGGCTGGTAGTCGCCGGGGCGGCGGGGTTAGGGTTCTTGATAGTCAATGATGAGCACAGGACGGGTAGCAGCATTGGGATGGTTCCGGCTGCGGATGTCGTTTTTGAAGGGGCCGCCGGGCATTTCTTCACGTAGACCGATGCCGCGATTGGGGTAGGTACCGTCTGCCCAGGCTTGCACCTGCGGCGTCACGTCGAAGACGTTCCAACCCAGAGCCAATACCTGCGGCGGGGTGGGCATAATTACGGCGCCGGTGGCCCAATCAATCTGACCGGCTACGACCGGGCGGGGTTCGCCGCTGATAGCGTCCACATAGACGCGCAGTTCGGCGTGCATGACGCAGGAGCCTGCCGGCATTCCGCCCGGATTGGGTGGGTTCGTCGCCGGTGGGAAGGGCATCAGCGCGCGGAAGTCATTGCCCACGCCGCCCATGCTGCCCACAAAAATGTGGGGGTCCGTCGGAGCGGCGAAGCCGGCAGGCGTCCAGGTTACGTCCCTGGGGTGGGAGACGTTAGTGAAGGCGATGTGAACGGGACCTGTGCAGGCGGCTGGCGCGGCGGTGACCGCTTCTTCCGCAGCCGCAAAAACGGATGTGCCGGAAACAATCAGAATCAGGGATAGAACGAATAAAACGAGGGCGAGCTTTTTCTTAAACACGGTGGTTCTCCTTGCAGTTGAAAAACGATGAGAAGTTGCCGAAAGCGGCTTGACGTTTTTGCGCGTCTTGCCTTGCTTGAACTTGCTTATAGGATACGCCAATTCTGGCCCGTAAAATCTCACCTTTGGGTAAAAATGTCTCATGTAATAAAGGGAGAAGGGAGAAGGAAGAAGGGAGAAGGAAGGGTATCACCCCGGTAAATTGTGGCGATCTCTTCAAGCGCATATTGGTTCCACAAAACGGGCAAAAAGGCATCGGCGCCGGGCAATTTTGGGCGCAGACGCGCCCAAAATTGCCCATAAAAATGGGTGTCAGCCCCGCCGTAGGCGGGGCTGACACCCACCACAATTAAGTGCAGCGCTACCGAAGGAAGAAAAGGGGGAATTTCTTGAATTTTGGGCGGCTTTTATTTATACTGCGGGCAATATTTTCAAGCGTTGTTCCAAACCTGTTTGCTTTTGTTTAACTAATACCAGGGTCTCCGCTTCGCTTCCTCATCCACTGCGGCCTCGTCGCGCCCACTGCTCTGATCCTGGCGATTGCTTTTTTCATTTGGGGGTTCTGTAAGGGGGGAATTCCTCCTCACACGAACGACTTTTATGCTCTAAAGCCAAGACCGCTTTTCTGGCTGCAAGCTCTGTCTTGCTGGCGGTCGTTCAAATCTATATCCGTTTGAGGAGAATTTTGTGATGTCCCATCCTCTTTCCCCCTTCCACCGCCGCGCGGCGGCGCTGGCGTGTTTTCTGTTATTGGGCCTGCTTTTCTGGCAGGCGCGTTCCTTCGTTTCCGCCCAACAACCGGCGGCGGTCACCATTGCCCCCGTGCGCGGCGGCGACGTGGCTATTGAGACAGACGTGCTCAGGGTCACCAACCTGACCGGCTTTGACGGCAACACGGCGGGTTATACCTACCAGTGGTACCGCAGCGCCGATCAGGCGGCCGGCAACTATCAGACATCCCAAGACAATGATGGGGGCACCGGGCCGGATCGGTACAACCTGGATGCCAACGGGTCTAATGACGTGGGCCACCGTTTTTACGTGCAGGTGACGGACGGCAGCGGCAACACGGCCAGCTCGAATGTGTTTGCCGTTGGGCCGCGCAACGCGCCGCGCCTGCTGCATCCGGCGGCTAACGATGAAATTCGGGTCAATCAGGTGTACTTTAATATTGAAAACGTGGCGCACGACGGCCATACGCCGCCCAATCCTGCCGGCAGCTACGTTTACGAAATCCAGGTCGCCAGCGATAACGCCTTTGCCAATATTGTGGCCAGCAATGCCAACGTGGCCGAAACCACCGGCAATAATAACGTGACGTACTGGCAGTCGGGGGCCGTCAATGGCGCACTGTTCTGGCGGGCGCGTTCTAAAGTAGCCGACGCCCCCGGCAACTGGAGCGCCCCCGCCGCCTTTACGGTGGCAAACGTCTGGTCGGCTGCCGGCGACGCCTGGCATTGGCCCCTGGATAATGCCGGCATTCGCGTCTCCGGTACGTTCGCCGAAGGGTATTACCATCACGGCTATCTGGGCACGCAGTTGCACGGCGGCATTGACCTCAGCGGCGCGGATGGCTGCGGCGACGACGTGCGCGCCGCTCGCAGCGGGCAGATTGTGGCTCCGGTGGGCAGCGGCAGCGCCATTACGCTGGACCACCTGGACTTGAAGAGCAGTTATCTGCATATGGCTAATCGCACCGCCCTGCCGCGCGGTACTTTTGTGAACCAGGGGTTCACTCTGGGCGTGATGGGCACGGTTGCTACGTCGCAATGCCATTTGCACTTTGACGTGCTGGCGCGCAATAACGCCACCTATTACAACCCGCTGGATTACGTCTCCTGGAATGACGCCGCCACGCCTGTTGTGCCCCATTCTTACCTGCGTTCAGATCGCCTGTTGAGTTCCAATGCCACGGGCATTGCCGGCACAACCTACATCATCGCCGAAACCCGCGACCAGGAAGGCGGCAACCGCCTGGCCCCCTATCGCGTCCAGTTTTCGGTGAACGGCACGGAAGTGCGCAATATCCAGTTTGATTCCTTCACCAACGCCGACAACGAAACGGATTTCTACGGCTACCAGACAGCCGCGCGCGGAGCCAACCCGCCCTATCTGCTCTATGCCGAGTGGAACACGGGCGCGCTGGCTGAAGACGCGGGGCCACAGACCATCCGCATGGTCTCCCACGACTACAACGGGCACAACGCCAATCGGGAAATGGTCATTGGTCCCGAAATGACGGCGTCGCCCGCTTCGGTCACCATTGACCGCTGCCGCCCGGAGCAGAAGACGGTGACCCTGACCATTAACAACCGCAACAATAACATTGAAGGGCGCACCAACGACACCTACCAGCTTACCTTGCAGCCCGGCGGCGTTTCCGCCAGCCTCAGCCAGAACAGCATCGTCATCAACAATGGCGCCAGCGGCACGGTGACGCTGCGTATATCGGGCACGACGGGCGGTACGGTGAAAGTTGTGGCGGCTTCAGGCATCGTCACGGACGTCAAAGACGCCGTTAATGTCAGCGTCAGCGTCATTGATGGCCCTGGCTGCGACCATTCCGACGACAACCATTCCGCCGCCAGCCCGCAAATTTTGGCGCCCGTGCCCCTGAGCGAAGAACCCACCCGCGTGGCGGTGCTTCTGAACGGTTTTGCGCCGGATGCGGCTGGCTTTATCAACGCCCTGCAAGAGCCAAACACGCTGGTAGACACGGAGTTCTCACCCGACATCGTGACGGACTATCCCGTTTTAGTGATTCCTTCGGGCGGTCTCTATGGTCTGGAGAATTCGGAATTTTTCCGCGCGCGGCTGGAGGAGTACGCCAGCCGCGGCGGCACCATCCTGGTTTTTGACCAGCAGCGGGGGGATGATTACTCCGTGCTGCCCGGCGGCGGATTAGATGGGTATGGCTGGTCGCAAGACAACTCGTGCAGCCTGTCCTCGCTCTATATTCAGAACTACGACCAGGTGCTTTCCGGCTTCAGCGACGCCATCCTCAACTCGAACGTGGATGGTTATTTTACGGATTTGCCGGCAGACAGCGACGTGCTGTTGTGGCGGGCCAAGAATGGGCAGCCGGCCATGGTGCGCTACAACTTTGGCGCGGGCGTGGTCATTGCCACCACCGCCTATGACGACTGGGGCGTCTCCAACTGGCAAACGACCTCCGACGCCTATATCCTCAACCGCGACTTGTTAGCCTGGGCGGTGGACCCGGCGCTGCTGCCGGAATATGACCCCGGCCAACCCATTTCTTTGCCTGTGGTCGTCAGCAACGCCAGCGCCGCGGACGCGGCGGCGGTGCAGTTAACGCTGCTATCCCCAGGCAAAAACATCGTCAGCCAGAGCATTGAGCCGCTCGACCTGCCGGCAGGAACGAGCGCCACCCTGACCTACACGAGCACAGCCGCCACGCCGCTGGGCATCTGGCGCGTAGATTACGCCCTGCTGGATGGCGGCGGGCAGGAAATCCAGGCGCGGCAGCCCGGCGAGCGCTTTGTAGTCAAGAACCCCAGCCCGCTGTCGCAGCCGTTAAAGGAAGTGGCTTTTAGCGTCAATGCGCCCACCGAGCGGTTTATTGCCGGCACAAACGGCGAATTCACCTTTACCCTGTTCAACAACAGCGACATCACCCGCACCTTGCAAGTGCGCTACGGTCTGCCGCACCACACCTGGGAAACGGGCGACCGCGCCACCTATGGCAACTTCAGCGAATTGTCGCGCACGGTAGACGTGGGCCCGCACAGCCAGAGCCAATTTATCCACGTCTTCCCCATGCGCACCAACGACCGTCTCTTTGCCTATCTGTATGAAAACGGATCGCAGAAAGACCAGACCTGGTTCCAGACGCGCAAAGCCAGCGCCGTCGCCAGCACATCCGTGGCTGCCGACCAGGCGCAGTATGCGCGGGGGCAGTCGGTGTCTATCACCAGCAGCGTCACCAATCTGGCGGATCTGCCCGTGAACTTTAACCTGCGGCTGCGCGTGACGGCGCCAGATAACGGCGTCCTGTACAGCGAAGATCGCTCGCTGTCGCTGACGGCGGGCGTGGCCCAGAATGAGGTGTTCTCTTTTACCGTGCCCTTCTCAGCGACCAACGGCGCGTATCGCGTGCAGGCGGACCTGTATCAAGAGACGCTGCTGGTCAGCGGTGGAGTGAGCGCGTTTACGCTGCCCGATTCGCCGGCCACGTTTGGCGTGACCCTGCCGGCATCTCTGCCCGTCGCCGCCGCCGATCCTTTGCGCGTCGTCATCGCCAACCCGCACGCCTATCTGCCCGTTAACGGCAGCCTGGGCGTGCTGGTCACCGACCCGGCAGGCGTGACCACGACTTTGCCCGTGCAGACATACGATTTGAATGCCGGCAGCGACACGACCCTCACCTTTGACCTGACCGGCTTGCCCGCCCGCTACGGCAGCTACCGCTTTGATTTTGTCGCCGCTGACCAGTACAGCCAACTCGCCGGCACGGCGAGCCGCGCCTGGACGGAAACGCGTCAGGTAGCCATCGCCAGTAACCTGGTATTTGACCAGCCCAGCTACAAAGTGCGGCAAACGTTGGGCATCAGCCTGACCTTAAACAACAGCGATTTTAACCTGACGCCGCTGTTGACGCTGGCCATCCCCGACCTGGGTTACACCGAGGTGCAAACGCTGCCCTTTACTGCCGGGCAAACGTCTGTGCTGACTTACGCCCTGTCGCTGCCGCCCTCTCTTGGGCCCGGTTTCCACGCCGTGGATCTATCCCTGGCCCTGACCGACGTGGTCACGGACAGCAACCGCTTCCTGCTGCCGCCGTCGCGGGTGACGGCGTTTGCGCCGCAAACGGATTTCCTGGCCGGCGAAACCATCCCCGTGGAACTGCGCAACCTGGGCGGGGTGGACGCGCCCGTCACGGCTACCCTGACGCTGGTAGACCAGTACAACGTCCTGGTTGCCTCCGACAGCGTGACCGTCACCGTCCTGGCGGGCGAAACCAGCACCCTGACCCTGCCCATTCCCGCGGGCGCGGCTTCGGGCCTCTACTACCTGGACGTCAATGGGCAAAACCTGGCCAGCGGGGCTGCCGTGCAGCAGCAGGCAGGCATTCACGTGGACGGCGTTTCCGCTTCGCTGCTGGTGCAGACGGGCCAGCCCGAGTACTTCAGCAGCGACGACATTGCCGCCATGGCCCAGATTTTGATGAATTCGGGCGGATTGGACGGCGAAGACCTCAGCCTGCGCATCTGCTCGGACAACAGCAGCAACGGCACGGCGGACACCTCCCTGCCGGAGCCTTCCTACCAGAGCCAGACCGTGCCCCTGGATTGGATAGACATTGCCGCCGGCGGCATGGTGGTCGCTGCCGCTAACGATACCAATACGTTGGTGAACATCGGCTTCCCGTTCGAGTTTTACGGCACCAGCTATACGCAGATGTACGTCAGTTCCAACGGTTTCATCAGCTTTGGCGCCGGGTATACGCACAGCGCCAACACCAGCATTCCCACCCTGAGCACGCCCAATAACGCCATTTACGCCCTGTGGGACGACCTCTATCCCATTGGCGGGGCCAACGGCACGGTTTTTGTGCAGCAGATTGACGCCACGCGCACGGTGGTGCAATGGCAGCAGGTAACCCACTGCTGCAGCAGCGGCGCGCCAGAGACGTTCCAGGTCATTCTGGATGGCAGCGACCACAGCATCACCTTGCAATACCTGGACGTGACCTTCCCTGAAAGCGCCACGGTAGGCGTGGAAGACGTGACCGGTTCGCGCGGCGTGCAAATCGCCTACAACCAGCCCGGCATTATCAGCGACAATCTGGCGATCAAGCTCAATCCTGGGCAGGAAGTGGTAGACCAGATCCTGTACGACGCCGTCAACGTGCCTATGGATTGGGTGGACATTGCCGCCGACGGCATGGTAGTGGCGGCGGCTGACAATACCTCTACCCTGGTCAACATTGGTTTCCCGTTCCAGTTCTACGGCAACAGCTACACCCAGATGTACGTGAACTCCAACGGCTACATTGCCTTTGGCTCTTCAGTCAATTCTAGCAGCAACGGCCCCATTCCCAGCATCAGCACCCCGAACAACGCCATTTACGCCTTATGGGATGACCTGTACCCGATTGGCGGCGACTATGGCAAC
>JAGVTM010000527.1 GCA_019136785.1 Chloroflexota bacterium
CTGGACGTATACACCCCGCCCCCGCCCATGCCCGCGCCAGAACTGGTGCGCGCCGCCAAAGCGCAGCCGCAAGCGCTGATGGCTGTGGCTGCGGCCGCAGAAGCAGCGGCAGACGTGGCCGTGGCGGAGGTGCAAGATGCCGGCATGTCCGTCCAATTCACCGCCGCCGCCCCGGCCGACATTCCCAGCGACGGCTCGCCCCACAAGACCACCATAGCCCGTTTTGACCTTGACCCAAAGCTGGACTACCTGGCAATTCCCTTACACACCGACGCCGTTTTTCGCCGTATGACTGTGCGCAACGACAGCCCCAGCCCGCTGTTAGCCGGCGCCGCCAGCCTGTTCGTCAACGACGAGTTCATTGGCAGCAACCGGCTGGAATACGCGCCGCGCGGTCAGGAAATCAAACTGCTCTTGGGCGTGGAAGATCGCCTGACCGTCAAGCGCGAACTGGTAAAGCGCGAAGTAGACAAACGACTGCTGCGTGATAACCGCCAGCTTCGTTTTGGCTACGAAATTGAACTACACAATTTGCTGACCACGCCCGCTGTGGTGGAACTGAAGGATCAGATACCCGTGGCGCGTCACGAAAGCATCAAAGTGCGCCTGGAACAGGTGACCCCAGAACCGGCGGAAAAAACAGACCTGAACCTGTTTACCTGGCGGTTGACCCTGGCGCCAGGGCAAAAGCAGACGCTCCACTATGAATTTTCCGTAGAACACCCCCGCAGCATCAATCTGACGGGACTAAACATCTAACCAAAAAGGTAGGGCGATTTTCCAAAATCGCCCACTCCGTAGGACAGGTTGCCAACCTGTCCCACCTTTTCAAATTGCGACTAATCATGGAAGAAACAAGACAACATAACCGCCTGCTAGAACGCGCCTTTCTGGTAGGCGTAGAATTCAAGCAAGGGCGCGCCCTCCTCCCCGTTGCCGAAAGCCTGGTCGAACTGGCGCGCCTGGCTGATACCGCCGGACTGGAAGTCGTGGGCGAAGCCACCCAGCGCATGGCGCAGCCAGACGTCACCACCTACATTGGCTCAGGTAAGCTAGAAGAAATTCACCACCTGGTAGACGAACTGGACGCCGGCGTCGTCCTGTTTGACGACGAACTAAACCCCCGCCACCAGCGCGAACTCGAAAAAGTCTTTGGCGAAAACGTGAAAGTCCTGGATCGCACCGCCCTCATCCTGGACATCTTCGCCCAACACGCCCAGACAGCCGAAGGTCAACTGCAAGTTGAACTGGCGCAGTTGGAATACCGCCTGCCGCGCCTGACCCGCATGTGGACCCATCTGGCGCGCCAGGCAGGTGGGCGCGCAGGCGGCGCCACCGGCGGCGTCGGCGTGCGCGGCCCAGGCGAAAAACAAATCGAAACCGACCGCCGCGAAATCCAGCGGCGCATCAGCAAGATCAAGCAAGAATTGGAGACCGTGCGCCAGCGGCGCAGCCAACAACGCGCCAAGCGGCGGCAAACGGCGCTGCGCGTAGTGGCATTGGTGGGGTACACAAATGCCGGCAAATCCACCCTCCTCAACCAGCTTAGCGGCGCAGACATTCTCACCGCCGACATGCTCTTTGCCACCCTCGACCCCACTACCCGCCGCGTTCACCTCCCTGGCGGGCGCGAAATGCTCTTCACCGACACCGTCGGGTTCATCCAGAAACTGCCCACCCAAATTGTCGCCGCCTTCCGCGCCACGTTGGAAGAAATCAACGACGCCCACGTTCTGCTGCACGTCGTAGACGCCACCCATCCCCAGGCGCAGGCGCAAATGGAAGCCGTAGAAGATACCCTGGCGGAGTTAGAAGTCGAGCAGTTGCCCATGGTCATTGCCCTCAACAAAATTGACCAGCTTTCCGCCGGAGACCGCGCCGCGCTGACGGCTACGCTCATGCTCACCTTTTCCGCACCTGCCGTTCCCGTGTCTGCCCTGACGGGTGAAGGAATCGAGGAACTCCTTATAGCTGTCGAAGCCGCCGCCGAACAATACATGATGCCCCTGCGCGTCCATCTCCCTTACCACCGCGGCGACCTGCTCTCTCTCTTTCATGAGCGGGGTCAGGTAGACCAGGAAGAACACGGCCCCGACGGCATCACTCTCCTCGGTCGCCTCCCCCGCCGCCTGCAGCCCGCCTTTGCCAGCTACCAGATACCCCTCCCCTAAAGCTCCTTGCCAGGGAAGGGGTAATGGGCCGAAAGCCCCCTTCCCCCTTTAGCCCTTTAGGGGGGAGGGGGGTAGGGGATGGGGGTTTACACGCTTACCCAACCCATCCGGGCAGGCTGCGTCCCTGCCCCACTTCAGGATAGCAACCTATGACCGGCAGCGAAAACAATAAAAATCCAGACAAATTCATCAACCAACTCCTGGACAAAACCAGCAACTTCCTGGCTGCCCGCCCCGGCCTCCTCCCCCTCCTCGGCGCTGCCCTCATAACCCTCAACCTCCTTCTCCAAATCTTCCCCGGCAACCGCTACTGGATAGTAGACAGCAACCTCTTCCTACACCTCGGCTTGCTCCTGGCTTTAATTGGCTTGCTCCTGATCAGACCCCTGGGATGAGACCATGCCCACTTCCATTCGCGCCCTCACCCAAAACAAATCCATCCAGGCGGCGCTGGCTTCCCTGGCGGCGCAGCCTGAACACACTGTCGCTCAGGCCATAGCCATCCAACAAATACCCGCCCCTACCTTTGCCGAAGCCAGCCGCGCCAGCTACGTGCAGCAGCAGTTCGCCGCCCTGGAACTACAAGACCTCTTTCAAGACGAGTTGCACAACGTTTTTGGCCGGCTGCCAGGGCGCAGCCCTGACCATCCGCCGCTGGTTATTTCCGCCCACCTAGACACCGTTTTTAATGCAGATACAGATTTAACCGTGACCCGCCGCGACGGTCTGGTGTATGGCCCAGGCATTGCCGATAACAGCCTGGGGGTGGCCGGTCTGCTCATTCTGGCGGACACCCTGCGCCACTTTGGACTACGCCCCCAGGGAGACATCTGGTTTGTGGCTAACGTGGGCGAGGAGGGGCTGGGGGATTTGCGCGGGATGCGCGCGGTAGCAGACCATTTTGGCAGCGCGGCTCGCTACCTGGTCGTAGAAGGCGGGCTTTATGGGCAGATATTTCATGAAGCCATTGGCGTCAATCGTTTTCGCATAGAGATAAACACACCAGGCGGTCACTCCTGGGGAGCTTTTGGCAATCCCAGCGCCATTCACCTGTTGGGACAGTTAATTGCCGGCATCGCCCAGCTTCCCGTCCCCACGCACCCCAAAACCACCTACAACGTGGGCGTCATTGAGGGCGGCATGTCGGTGAACGCCATCGCCTCATTCGCCAGTTTGCTGCTGGATCTGCGCTCCGAGGCGGCGCCGGCGCTGGCGGCGCTGGTGGCGCAAGTCCGCGAACTGGCGGCGCGGCCGGCGCAGCAGCCGCAAGTAACCGTCTCTGTGCAGCAGGTAGGCAACCGCCCTGCGGGCGGCATTCCCCGCCAGTCGCCCCTGGTGCAGTGGGCCACGGCGGCGCTGCAGGCTGTGGGCTGCTCACAAATCAGCTACGATGCCGGCAGCACCGACGCCAACATTCCCCTCAGTCGCGGCTGGCCGGCTGTCTGCATTGGTCTGGCTCGCTCTGGCAACGCCCACCGCCTGGATGAATATCTCGACCCCCACTTCTTGCCGCAAGGGCTAAGCCAACTGCTGCTGCTGGCGCTGGCGGCAGCCGGCTTTGACCCCGCCTCATGACCACCTGGCCATCCCGCCGCCGTCCCCCATTGCCCGTAACCTGGCTGGCAGCCGCCCTGCTGCTGCTCATGTACGGATTGGCTGTACTCTCCTTGCAGCAGAGCGCCCCCACTTTCGACGAACAAGGCTTTCTGGCGCGCGGCGTGGCTTATTTGCGCGGCGAAAACCGCCACATGCGCGTAGGGCATCCCCTGGGGCTGAATGCCCTAAACGCCATTTTCCTGGCTGCCGATGCTGCCGTCCGCCTGCCCATTGCCGATCCCTCCTGGCAGCAATCCAGTTTCCACCGTCCCGCCGAACTGTTTATGTGGGAAACCGGCAACGACGTGTCGCATATTCTCTTGCTGGGGCGACTGCCCACCGTCTGGTTGGGGATGCTGCTGGCGGCGTTGGTAGGACGGTGGGCAGCGCGTCTCAGCCGGCGGCGGGCCGGCGGGCTGCTGGCTCTGGCTTTCCTGGCCCTGGATCCGAACATTCTGGCGCATACGCAGTTAGCCACCACAGACCTGGGCCTGGCGGCAGCGGCGGCGCTGGCCGGGTATACGCTGTGGGCATATTTGCGACAGCCTACGTGGTGGGGAGCGGCGGCTGCCGGCATTTCCTTTGGTCTGCTGCAAAATACCAAGTTCACGGCAGGCTTGTTTGTGCCCTTGTTTGGGTTGGTCATACTGGCGGCGCTGGCGCGGCAGGTCGTCGCCGGGCGGAAGCTGCCCGCCGCTATATTGGCGCAGTTGCTCCTTGTCTATCCCCTGGCGGGCTTGCTGACCTTGTGGGGCGCTTACGGTTTTCAGGTGGGCCCCATGCCCGCCAATTTGCCGCAGGCGTCCACGTCCCCTTTTCCCCAACTGGCCGGGCGCGTGCTGCCCCTATCCCACCACCTGGAACAGCTTTTAGACATTGGCGGGCGGCTGCAAAAAGAAACGCCCGCTTTCTTGCTGGGACAATACAGCGGCAGCGGCTGGTGGTACTACTTCCCCGTCGCTTTCCTGCTCAAAACCCCGCTGCCCACGCTGCTGCTGTTCGCCTGGGCGGGCGTCCTGGCCCTCTGGCGGCGTGGACGGCGGCACTCATCGCCATGGGGTCCCACCGACCTGGCGGCGCTCCTCATTCCCCCTGTGGGCTACTTGGCCTTGGCCATGACCAGCGAAGTCAACCTCGGCTATCGCCATCTGCTGCCTCTACTGCCCTTCCTG
Organism: Chloroflexota bacterium; assembly: GCA_019136785.1. GTDB lineage: Bacteria > Chloroflexota > Anaerolineae > Promineifilales > Promineifilaceae > JAGVTM01. The sequence continues at coordinate 4,940 of JAGVTM010000527.1, forward strand.
GTCGTGTTTGCCGCCGTGACTATCACGCGGTTGAGTGCGCCATCTCGTCGTTTTGCCCTGGGCCTGGCGCTCTGGCTGGGCGCCGCTGCCCTCTGGATTTATCCCCACCACCTGGCTTTCTTCAATCTGTTGGCGGGCGGCCCCGACGGCGGCTGGCGCTACCTGGTGGACAGCAACATAGACTGGGGGCAAGACCTGCCTGGACTGGCGGACTGGATGGCTGCCAATGACGTGCCCTGGGTTTATCTCAGCTACTTTGGCGAAGCCCGCCCAGACTACTACGGCATTGCCTATCGCGGGCTGGACAGCTTTCCGCCGCGCCTGATGAACCCAGACGCGCGCATCTTCTACCCCCCTGACCCTGTCCCCGGCGTATACGCCATCAGCGTCACCAATTTGCAGGGCGTGCATTTTGCCGACCACGACCTGTACGCCTGGTTCCGCCAACGCCAACCGGTAGCCAAAATCGGGTACAGCATTTTTGTGTATGATGTGCCGGCATCCGCCCCGCCTGTCAACCTGGTGCTCAGCGGCGTGCAGCTAGACGAACTGGTTCCTGCCAACCATGCCCGGCTGGGCAGCAACGACCTGCGCCTGCGCTGGCAGTTCCCTGGCCAGGCATGGCTCCAACCCGCCGCTTTCCCCACCTATTACGCCCTGACCACGCCGCCGCTGCCCGCGTTCGCTGACGCCTTGGAACCCATAGCCGCAGCTTCAGACTATACCCTCTATCGCGCCAGCCCCCTGCTGCTGCCCCTGCCGCCAACGACCGTGACCCTGCAATTGGAGGATAGTCGGATTGTCGCTTATCTGGACGCGCCGCGCGTCGTGACTGCTGCCCCTGGCAGCGCCCTCTCCTGGCAAACCTTCTGGCGGCAGGCAGGTCAGCCAGAAACGTTACAGATTTTTCTCCATTTACTGGACGCTGATGGGCAGATAGCCGCCCAATGGGATGGCTTGGGCATTGTCGCCGTTGGCTGGCAACCCGGCGACCTGTTGGTGCAGCAGCATCAGATTGATTTGCCCCTTGAATTGGCGGCGGGTCACTATGAGGTAGTTGTCGGCATCTATCGCCCCACCGACGGCGCCCGCTGGCGCACAGCGGCAGCAGACACATTGTCCCTGGGAACCGTGATCGTGCCATGAGGCATCTGCTTTTCTTCACGCCCTCCGCCTCTCCGCGTGAATCTTTTTTGGGGGGAATAGTTGCCCCATGAGCCAGAAGTCGTCGCGTTGGGTCTTGCTGCTCATTCTCTTATTGGCTGCTTTCTTGCGTCTGTGGCGGTTGGGCGAAATGCCCCCCGGCCTCTACCACGACGAAGCGTACAATGGCTTAGATGCCCTGTCCCTGCTGCAAGGCCAGACATTTCCCCAGTTCTACGAGGGCTGGGAGTTATACGCCGCCGCCGCGCATGGCGACGCCCCGCCGCCGTCCACCCGCTGGCCCGTCTTCTTCGAGGGGAATTATGGGCGAGAACCGCTGCACATTTACCTGATGGCAGCGTCTATCTGGTTGTTGGGCAATACCCCTGTAGCCGTGCGCATTGTGCCCGCAATTGCCGGCATCCTGGCTGTCTATACCACCTATCTGGCTGCCGCCGTCCTGTTCCCGTCCAGGCGGGAACAGACTGCCTCCCTGGACTGGCTGCCCCTGTTGGCGGCATTCTTCGTGGCCATCTTCTTCCCCAGCATCCACTTCAGTCGCTTTGGTCTGCGCGTCATGCTTTTCCTGCCCATCTCCGCCCTGGCTGCAACCTGCTTCTGGTGCGGCTTGTCCCGCCGTGAACAGGGACAACGCGCCTGGGTCTGGTTTACGGCTGCCGGCATTTTCATTGGCTTAGGGCTGTACACCTATGCCGCCGCCCGCCTGTTCCCCCTGGTCTTTCTCCTGTTTGCCCTGGTTTGGCTGTGGCAGGAGCGCGAGGGGTGGCGGGGGATTGCCGGCATTTTGCTCCTCATAGGCGGCGCAGCCCTGCTTGTTGCCCTGCCTCTGCTGCTCTTTTTTGCCCGCTACCCCTATTTCTTTGTCTTCCGCATGGCTTACGTCGCCAACAAGGGCAAGGGAACCGTCGCCGACCAGCCCTGGTTGACCTGGCTGCTCAACGTCGGGCGCGTGCTGCGCGGTCTCGTCTGGCAAGGAGAAACGCATCTGCGCCACAACCTGCCCGCCCGCCCTTTCCTCGACCCCATCCAGGCAGCATTTACCATTCTCGGTCTGGCGCAGGCGCTACGTCGCTTGTCGCGGGTGGGCATGTTTCTGCTCATTTGGTTACTCGTGATGCTGCTGCCCTCCATTTTAAGCGGCGACGCCCCTCACTTTGGCCGCATGGCTGGCGCAGCCCCGCCACTGGCCGTCCTGGCTGCCTGGGGCGTCGTCTGGCTGCACGCCCAACTGCCGCGTCGCCGCCTGGCCCGGCTGGGAGCGGCAGCCATTTCACTCTTGCTGCTGGGCAGCGCAACCATCACCTTCTACGACTATTTCGCTCGCTACACCCACCACCCTGACCTGGCCCGCGACTTCTACGCCCCTGACTGGACGCTGGGGCAGTTTGCCGCGGACTTTCCCGCCCCTGCCGCTCTATATCTCTCGCCGGCGCAGGCGGAGATGGCTACCATTTATTTTGCTTTAGGCGACCGCTGGCCCGCGCTGCGCAGTTTTACAGGTGAGGGAGGCGCGGTTCCTGCCGGCATTCCCGGCCAACCCGCCCTATACCTGCTCCGCCCTGAGGCTGCTACCACCCTATCGCAGCTCCAGACCCTCTTCCCCGACGGCGTCGTTGGCTCGCCCCAAAACGGATTTCTCCCCTTCACCCTTCCCGCCACCGCTCCCCGCTGGTCTCCCACCCAAACCGCCGCCCCCGCTGCCGCCAGCTTTGGCGGGCAAATCCGCCTGCTCGCCTGGTCATCCACCTGCCACAACAATACCCTCACCGTCTCCCTCACCTGGCCGGCGCCAACCCACCCCGACAAAGATTACACCGCCTACGTCCACCTCCTGGACAATGCCGGCAACCTCCTCACCCAACTCGACCGCCCCCCCGCCGGCTACCCCACCTCCAACTGGCAGCCCCACGAAATCATCCACGACGCCTACACCCTCCCCCTGCCTCCCAACACCCCCCCCGGAGTCGAGGCTTCAGTCGGTTCCGCCGCGCCCGCCTATCTACAAACCGGCTTCTACTACCTCCCCACCCTCGAACCCCTCGGCTCACCTATTCGCTTAGCCCCCCACGATTCAACACCGCCTCCGGCGCCATAATAAGCATCCAGATACTCCCTCCAGTTGTATCTACCTGCCGCCAACCGCAGACGGGATAACGCCCCCCCACTCGCGGCATTTCTACATCCGCGCAATGTGGGATAAAATAACAGCCTGATTGATTACCGGTTCAACGGCTGCCAGGAGAAATAAACGTGCCTTACAATGAGGAAGACACAAAGCTACATCTGATTACGCCCGCCCTGCAAACGGCCGGTTGGCGTGGCCCGCGCATTACCATGGAATACCCCATTACGGCCGGTCAGATCATTTTGCGCGGCGATAGTCACCGGAAACTAAACCCTATCTTCGCCGATTATCTGCTCCGTTACGAAGAATCGCTGCCTATTGCCGTCGTTGAAGCTAAGGATGAATCCTATGCTGTCGGCGCCGGGCTGCAACAAGCCAAAAATTACGCCGAAAAGTTGGGTTTGCTTTTTGCTTTCGCTTCAAATGGTCACGGCTTTGAATTTTGGGACTTCACGACCAACAGCCAATCCTCATTGGCTATGGATGAATTTCCCACCCCTGACGCCTTATGGCGGCGGCAGTGCGATTATCAAGCGCTGACGACCGTTTCCACCAGAAACCCGCTGCTTCAACCTTATTGGAAAGACCCGGAAGGGGAGAAACGGCCGCGTTATTATCAAGAAGTGGCTGTCAATCGCGTTATCGAACAGATTCTCAAAGATGAGAAGCGCATTCTCATCAACCTGGCGACCGGAACCGGCAAGACATTCATTGCCTTCCAAATTGTTTGGAAACTGCTCAAATC
>JAGVTM010000523.1 GCA_019136785.1 Chloroflexota bacterium
TGATGTGTGGGATACCGCCAACAGCGACAACGAACCCGACGCGGCTTACTTGCAGCAGTATGAAGTCGTTATCTGGTTCACCGGCGATGAGTTTGGCGGTTCGGCTGGGCCTGGCTCCGCCGGCGAATCCGCGCTGGCAACCTACCTGAATGCTGGCGGCTGCTTCCTCATCAGCAGCCAGGATTACGTCTGGGATCGCGGCGTGACCGCCTTCATGCAAAGCCACCTGGGCATTGCCTCGGCGACCAGCGACGTCAGCCAGACGACCGTCACCGGCGCGGACATCTATGCCGGCCTCGGCCCCTACACGCTGGCTTATCCGTTCACCAACTACAGCGACCGGCTGACGCCGGCGGCGGGTTCGGCGACGGCTTTCACGGGCAACCAGGGCAGCGCCGCCGTGCGCAGCGGCACACACAGCGCCGTCTTCCTGGGCTATCCGTTTGAAGCGCTGCCGGCAGCCGGACGCGCCCCTGTCATGCAAGCCACCCTGGGTTGGTGCGGTCAGTAGAACGTTCCTGGGCTATCCGTTTGAAGCGCTGCCGGCAGCCGGACGCGGCCCCGTCATGCAAGCCACCCTGGGTTGGTGCGGTCAGTAGAACGGAAGCTGCTGTGCTGCTCCCGATCAGTGCGCCGCACTGTATGAACCATCCATAATTCAAAAAGCCTGCGTCATCACAATGTGTTGGCGCAGGCTTTTTTACAATCAGCCAGAGGTATCTTCGCCATAACCCACTTTATTGAAACGTTACAGCCACGATGTCAAAAGCTCGCGCTGCCTTGACTTTGTGCCGGCATCTGCCACAATAAAGGCCATACGCCAGCATTCAAAGATGGTGACCGGAAACAGGAGGTTCTCGTGAATAAGTCAAAATATCTATTGCTTAGCTTCACCTTATTTATAGCGACCCTGATGTGGCGTGGGCTGCCGCCAGCGGCAGCGCAAGCCAGCGCGGCAGCAAAAATAGCGCCGGGTCTACGCCAGACAATCCAGGCGCAAGGCACAGGCAACTATCTGGTCTACCTGACCACGCAGGCTGACCTCCGCGCCGCTTACCAAATTACCGGCTGGCAAGCGCGGGGCCAGTATGTGTACGAAACCCTGTATCAGACTGCGCAGCATAGCCAGGCAGGATTACGTAGCTGGCTGGCAGCCGCAAATAATCAGGGAAGCGTTACAGCTTATCACCCGTATTACATCGTCAACGCCATCCTGGTCACGTCTGACCTGACCGCGCTGGATGCCCTGGCAGCCCGCGCGGATGTGGCGCGGCTTGAACCTTTAGTCGTTTATTTTACGCCGCCAATCAGCCAGGTCGCCGCCGCACCCGCCACCGTGGAGTGGGGCGTGGCCCAGATTGGGGCTGACCAGGTGTGGGCAGATTACGGCATTCGCGGTCAGGGCGCAGTGGTCGGCAACATAGGCACAGGCGTGCAGTACACACATTCTGCCCTGAATACCCAATATCGGGGCACAGATACAGGCAGCCACGACTACAACTGGTTTGACGCCACCAACACCTTCCCCACCGCGCCCAACGATGACAACGGTCATGGCACGCACACAATGGGCACGATTGTCGGCGACGACGGCGGCGGCAATCAGATTGGCGTGGCCCCCGAAGCGCGTTGGATTGCCGCCAAAGGGTGCAACAGCTTTGGCGCGTGTTCCAACGCCGATTTGCTGGAAGCAGGCGAGTGGATGTTGGCGCCTTATCCCATTGGCGGCAACCCTGGTCAGGGCGATCCTGGCCAGCGCCCGCACGTGGTCAACAATGGTTGGGGTGGGCCCGGCGGCAACACCTGGTACCAGGCTATGGTACAGGCATGGCGCGCCGCCAACATTTTTCCCACTTTTGCCGTTGGCGGCGGCGGGCCTGGGCCAGGCACAATTGGCTCCCCCGCTGACTACGCGGAGAGCTTCGCCAGTGGGGCAACGGACATGGATGACGTGTTGACCCCCTTTAGCGCCCGCGGCCCTTCCAGCCTGACCGACGACATCAAGCCAGATGTAGTGGCGCCTGGCGTAGAAATTCGTTCCGCCACGCTGAACAATGGGTACGCCATCTATTCAGGCACGTCTATGGCTACCTCTTTCAGCGCCGGCTGCGCCGCTCTGGTGTATGCGGCGGATCTGGGCTTGGACAGTTACGAAGTGGAAAACCTGATTCAGGACACGGCATTAGACCTGGGCGTGCCTGGCCCGGATTATGATTACGGGTATGGGCGGGTGGATTGTTACGCAGCTGTCTCCCAGTTGAATCTACCAGACTGCTGGCTGGACATGACGCCCAGTTTCCAAAACCACGTAATGACGCTGACCTATGACCTGCATACGGAAGTAGCCGCCACCTGGCGCAACTTTCTCATTGTCCAGGGCAATCGCCTGCCATTGTGGAGCGTGCC
>JAGVTM010000560.1 GCA_019136785.1 Chloroflexota bacterium
CACCTTATTTGGTATCACCCCAGTAAATCGTGGCGATCTCTCCGACCGCTTATCGGCCCCACAAAGCGGGCAAAAAGGCATCGGCGCCGGGCCAATTTTGGCGCGTCTGCGCCCAAAATTGGCCCTAAAAATGGGTGTCAGCCCCGCCGCAGGCGGGGCTGACACCCACCACGATTAAGTGCAGCGCTACCCCTTATTTGAAACACCCACTAAATGAGATTTCAGACCACATCATATTTTCGGTACATGAGGCTACGACCAGACCGCGCGATGATCAAAGACGATTGGATATATTATGCACTGACATATCCTGTTCGAGAAGGAATTCAATCCGACGGTCGTATGCGCAGATGGGCGCGAATCGAAGAGGCAGAGAATCGCTATCTGCGAATCGTTCTGCTGGAAGATGGAAAGACAGTCCACGGAACATGCACAGAAGCAGGCGAACATTTCCGAGTTTTCTTTCCAGCAAATAACAACGAGCCAGCCACAAGAAGCCCTTTATCAGCCATCTTGAATCAAACAGCCGTAGCAATGGCTGTGAAGAGGAGAACGGCGGCAGCGCAGACCAGGTTGAGGCGCAAAAACAGAATCTCCTGGCGCGTCAGCTTTTCTTGCTCGACGGCAGCCATTTCTGGCTTTTTCTGCGCCAGCAGCGCGGCTCGCTCCATGGCCGGATGCAGCCGCAGTTGCACATATGCGCCAATCACGACCATGCCGGCAAAAGCCACATGCTTCACCAGAATCGCCTGCGCCCACAAGCTGTCCACTTGCAGAAAGCCATGATAATTGGGGTCGTTCGTCATCTGCACAAACCCGGTCAGCAGCAGCAGCACCAGACTGGCGTTCGCCCACGGCAAGAAACGCGCCTGAAGCTGGAACCATTGATTCGCCGCCAACGTGCGCCGCTGCAGCGCGGGCCAGGCCACCAACCCCATCAGCGCCAGACCGCCTAACCAGACGGCAGTGGCTAAAAGATGTATCCAGTAGGACAAAGCCAGAATCCAAAAGCTCATTCCATCACTTGGGCATTTCTTGCAAAGCATAGTAAGCGGCGCGCGGCGTGCCATCGGGCAGCACAATAGCCCACCAATACTCCTCGTTCGCCTCAGGCGTCCAATGGTATTCGGCGATGTAAATAGTCGTCATCAAGCCAATCCACGGCTGCCAGTTCGCTTTGGCGTATTGGTACGCCCGCACCAGGTAATCCGCCTGGGTGGGTTCATCCACCGCAAACCAGGCGTACTCCGGGCGAATCGGGTCCAGCGTCCAGCCCATTTCCAACACAGCCACCTGCTTATCCGCGTCGCCATGCGCCACCATAATAGCCCGCATATCCTCCACGCGACGAAACACAAAGAAACGGTGACCGTAGAGCGATTCCCCCTCTTCTGGCGAAAGTTCGGGCGCAGCCTGGTAGCCAGGCGCGTTGACGCCTAAAACGTCAAAATACGGCGCAGCGCCCGCCGCGTACATGCCCTGCAAAAATTGGTCATCGGGTATGGCGATGGGAAGGGTGGTGCCTGTGGGGGCCATGCCGGCAGAAATGACAATCGCCGCCGCATCTGCCGCCTTAATAGCCTCGTAACAAACCCGCAGCAGCGCCGTATAAGCGGCAGGATCAGGCGGCTGGTTGCCCCATTCGCGGCTCAAGTTAGGCTCGTTCCACACCTGATAAGCCGCAATGCGCCCACGATAGCGATTGGCTACCGCGCCACAAAAATCGGCAAAATCCTGCAAATCAGCCGGCGGCATATTCTCCAGCGGCGGCGTACCTGGCGGCTGCGTCCAAAAAGGCTGGCGATCCAGGCGCACCAACAGTTTCAAGCCCGCCTCCTCAACAGCCTGCACAATGTAATCAGGTCGCCACCAGTCGTACTCCCCTTTAGTAATGGCTTCAATGTCCCGCCAGGCAAACGTCTGCTTCACCCAACCAAAGCCCATCTCCTGCACCAACTGCAAATCACGCTGCGCCGTGTCCGGTTTCCACCACAGAAACGCCTGCACCCCATATTCGGGTGACTCAAAATAGTGACGACTGGGCGGCAGCGCCGTGGCGCTGACCGGCGCTGTGGCGCTGACCGTCGCTGCGGGCGTAACAGTGAATACCGGCGATGGAGGGGGAGAGGCAACCGCCGTCGCCGTGGGCAGCGGCACAGCGCTTTGCCCACAGCCCAACAGACTCAGGCTTGCCAGCAGCAGAAAAAACGCGCCTATACAGACCCTCTGGAATTTAACCGCAAAGGGCGCGAGGCCCCCAAAGTTTTTCTCTTTATCCTCGCGTTCTTTGCGTCTTGGCGGTGAATACTTCCCAAAGTTTTTCTCTTCACCTTCGCGTTCTTTGCGTCTTAGCGGTGAATACTTCCCAAAGTTTTTCTCTTCACCTTCGCGTTCTTTGCGTCTTGGCGGTGAATACTTCCCAAAGTTTTTCTCTTCACCTTCGCGTTCTTTGCGTCTTAGCGGTGAATAAATACGAAACAACAGCGCCGCCGCACCCCGCCAGCGGGCAGCACGCTGCGGCGGCGCTGCTGAGGCAGGGATCAAGGCACTTTCTCCATGTCGGCGACTGCGCCAAAGGCAGGCCGCGGCGCGCCGATAGTATCCACAATGCTGTAAGGCACTGGATCGTCTGTGGGCCCTCCCCCTTTGTTGCCAAAGTCAAAGTTGAAAAGAAAAGCCAGCCAGACATCGCCAGAAGCGTGCATTTGCTGGAAAGCCTGCACAATGTAGTCAGCCTGTTCTTGCAGCGTATTATCGTTGACAAACTCAAAACCGGTGGGGTAGGCATCGTACCCTTCGCTGCTGCCCCAGCCAAACTCCGTCACGCACAGCTTGATCTCTGCATCATATTGGCGTATCCGTTCTACGTAACCGTCCAGCGTCGTCTTAAAGCTCCACAGGTGATAAGGGTTCTCAAACGGGCCGCGGAAAGTAGCAGTTGCCGCTTCAGGCAGACTGCCTGCCTGGTCGTATGGCACGTCGGGCGGAATGTTGTAGCCATTGTGGTGCGCGCCCACGCAGTCGGCGTAATCCAGCACGCCCGCAGCCAACATGCGATCCATATATTCAAAATCATCCGCCCAGCGCACCCAATCGCCGGGCCCCGTAGGGGACAGCGCGCCGCTAATCACAATGATGTTGGGATCAATCGCTTTAATGGCTTGATAAGTGCGTGCCAGAAAGTCAACATAATCTTCTGGACTGAGACCGTTGGCTGTCGTCCATTCCCGATCCAGATTCTGCTCGTTCCACACTTCGATGGCGTGCACTTTGCCGGCATACCGCTGCACCAACTCGCTCACAAAACTCACATACAAATTATAGTCGTCAGGCGGCCCCTCGATATTATTGGCGCTGCGCGTCCAGGCAGGAGCGTTGACCACGCTAAACAACAGATTCAACCCCTGTTTGCTGGCTTCGTCCACAATCCCATCATAATGGAACCAATCCTTCGCCTCAGCCGTGGGCTGCACCAGCGCCCACTGAAACTGCACCTTCACCCAATCCAGGTGTAGTTGGTTGGCGATCACATTCATCGTCATAGCCGGGTCGCCCACCGTGGCGTGAGATTGCGTGCCGTAGCCAAAGCGGTCCGCCGGCCAGGGATGGAGCGCCTGCGGTGCGGCCGTTTCTGCGCCAGAGCCGCTATCGGGCAGGGTTTCTGGCGCTGCCGGGGCGCTGCCGCCGTCATCCGTATTCGGGTCTGGACTCGGCTCCACGTTTACCACCGGTGGGGGCAGCGTTGCCGCCGCTGGCGGCGCGGTGGGAATCGCCGCCGTTGGTTCCGGAGCCGCAGGCGCTTCGCTGCCGCCGCAGGCAATCAAGGACAGCGAGAGTGCCACTGCCAGTAAAGCGAAAAGTTGTTTCAGATATTTCATATGATTCCTTATGAGGGGTTAACCAGGAAGGGCGTGTTCCCGCCAGCGGCGGAAGCACGCCCTCCCTTTCCGGCAGTTCTGGCAGCGATTGCGCTTCAGACTGCCTGGCTATGAACCCCAACTATACTGCCGGCAAGCGCATGTCCAACCCGGCGTAATTGCCGGCAACCTAACGCGACCCCATGATGTTAGCCAACAGATCACAAGAGGGGCAGCTGCCGCTCGGACGAATCATAGCGTAACCCGCCTGTGGATCGTCCGCGTAATACGTGAAGTCCACGTTAAAGATAATCAACATCCGCACCCGGCCGCTGTTAGCCGCCAGACTGACCGCCTCAGCCAACCACTGCGCATGTTGGCCCACGGTGGTGTTGCCCGCCCAGCTAAAGCGCGCCGGCACACCGCCAAAATCCTCGCCAGAGAGGTAGCCAAGCTCCGTAAAGCAAACGGGGCGCGCGCCGCCAAAGGCATTGTAGTACATGTTCATCGTCGGCTGGAAGTACCAGCTATAGTGACCGGAATTAGCAGGATGGCCCGAAGAAACGGTGGGGGAAGTCGCGCCAGCGTTGTAGTGCACGCCAATGCAATCCATATAGTTAGCTCCACCCGCCGCCGCCACACCCGCCATATACCGGTCGTCTGCCCAGGCGTTTGTGCCGTTGTCAAAGCCCGTCGGCGCCGGCGCGCCGCTGATCACCATCACCCGCGAGTTGGCGGATTTGATGGCGTTGTAAGCCGGCGCCAGCATGTTGTTCACATAGGAGGACGGGTCAATTTGCCCGGCGGGCCATTCAAAGTCAATATTCATCTCATTCCAGACTTCAATGGCATCCGGCCCTAACGCCGCCACGCCGCGCAAGAACTCGATATAGCCATTAAAGTCAATGCTGCTGGGATAGGTGTTAGCGCCGGGGATACTGAGCAGCACCTTAAACCCATTGGCATGGGCGCTGTCAATGCGCCCGCGCACGGCTTCGGGTGTGTCGCCTGACCCCCACTTATGCTGGAACTTGACCCAGGTCATGCCAGAGTAATTCATTTGCGCCGGATGGGCCAGCGAGTGCGTCTGACCGCCCAGTTCAAAACTGCCGCCGCCCGCGGGTGCAATGACCGGGGCGGGCGCAGGCGCGGGTGCGCCGCCGCCGCCGCCGGCGACTGCCGCTGGCGGCGGATCCACTTCAACCACTGCCAGACTGGTGGGATCGCCGCTGACGGTCAACAGTTGCGCAAAGACCCAACCATCGCTTTCAGGATCATCAGGCAGTTCAATTTGCAGCCAGTCCGCGCGCTCATTCCGTCCAATCAATTTCACCTGGACGCCGGGTTCAAGGCCGGCAATAACCGGATAACCCAGACCAGGCCCCGACCGCACGTTGCTGGGCGTGGTCGTAGTCGCCGTTAACTCGCCGTCTGTAGGCAGCACTTCCGGCGCCGCCGCCGCCGGCGTCTCTTCCACTTCAGGCTCCTCTACCACCGGTTCAGGCACGGTTACCACCAACGAACCCAGAGCAGCGACAGCATTACCCTGGGCAAATTCCGCCTTAATCGTGTAAGCGCCAGGCTCTTCTGGCGCCTGCCACTGGAAGGTGAGCGACTCCCCATTGACGTTTTCTTGTACGCCATTGTCCTGATTCAGCACAGTCCAGACAATGGCTGCCCCCTGCGGCACGGGCGCGTTCCCCTGACCCAGGTAACTGCTTATGGCCGCCACGCTGTTAGCCCCGATTTCCGGATCGCCAGCCTGGCGTATGGCAATGCCCCGCAGGTGATACTTCTGACCAAAGCGCAGCCGGTGATTCAGGGCAGCTTCGTTGCCTAACCAGACCAGATGCGCCGTGCCATTTTCTTCATAGCTGTATTTGTACGCCACGCTGTTGCCATCCCATTCCAACGGGCTGGCTGAACCGGACAAAGAAACTTCCACCGTATCGCCAGGCGCAACCTCTGTCCCCCCCTGCACAAAGTTTAGCTCGCCAAAGTTGGCTAACGCTTCATCCCCCGAAAGCTCACGAAAAGCGTTACCGACGCCGGACACGGCGCCGCTGCTGGCCAGCAGCGTCAACTTGTTGCGGTCAACGCGGCGCACGGCGTAAGCCAGCAGCTGATCCGCGGGCCCCGCATCCGCATATTGGCCGGGATCCAGCGGCAGCCGCAAGTAAACGACATTCGCCGCGCGCCCCAGGGCGGCCCAATCCTGACCGGCTGTGTCCCACGCGCCGCTGCTCAGCAGGCCCGGCGTTCCCAGGGTAACCATCAGGTTGGTGTCCCGCGCTTGCAGCGCCCCCGCCAGATTGGTGACAAAGGTTGTGTAGGCGTCTTTTTGTTCAGCAGTTACGCCTTGATAGTCCAAGTGCACGCCGGCATACCCGCCCTCGACCACCCGGTTAGCCAGGTCGTTAATTTGCTCACTCTGGGCAGCCTTATCTGCCAGGAAACTCGACAGTCCCGCCTGGTCCACCACAGCCTGGTAATTCTTCACGTGCAGCCATTGGCGATAGCCGCCTGCCGGCAGTTCTGCCAGTTCCCCATCCAAAGCGCCGCCCTCCCCCAGCAGCAGCGTCCCCGCGCTGACGTCGGTGACCAGCGGCAGCAACTCAGCCGCCAACGTCTGACCAGCATCCGCTTCCACAGCCACAGCAGGGACAGCGGGAGCAGCTACTTGCATCAGAGCCAGCGCCAGAGGCAATGGCCCCGAATCAGACACAATCTGGCTGGACGCTGTATCCAGCCGGCTGGACATGAACATCCAACCACTGCCATTCCAGCCATACAAATCCAACGTTTCGTATGGCGCCGCCTCTGGCGGCGCGGTCAGCGTGGCTGTGCCCACAGCGGGCGCGCCGCTGCTGCTAATGGTGAAAATCTGACCCTGAGGGGTCAGGCTGGCGGGCAGATTGGCGATGGCTGGCTGCCATTCTGCGCCAGCGCTGCCCGCCAGAAAATCCGCCGTCGGCCAACCAGCCACGCCAACGCCGCTGGGGTCGGCGACGTCCAGCGCAATCTGGCCGGGAATGGACAGAGTTTCCGCCGGCGCCTGCGTGGCGCTGGGGCTGGGATCTGTTGTCGCCAATCCCAGGCGCTGCCCTAAAGAAATGGGCGGCAGGAACAGTCCCGCCACAATCAGGGCCACAACGACCAAAATGCCGGCAATTAACAAACCAGTGGAAGATTTGCCAGCGGCCGCTGGCCCATCGGGTGGAGGCGCGTCGCCAGCCTGCATTGACTGGCGGGCATCCTGCACGGGACGTTCTTCTTGCATAATGAACTACCTCTTTTCGTGATAACGGCGCGTGACGTATAGACGTCCAGGTTGCAAAAAAAAGTAACTATACAGGCGCGGCGCACTTTCCCAGGCTGTATAGTTCCACAACAGATTAGCGGCAGTTAGCAAAGCGCCGCCGCCTCGCCTGCGCAGGCGAAAACGCGGACATTCTAGCACACGGGTATATCGTTGCCAAACCAGAGCAAAGCTGCGCAGGCGCATTATGAGCAGGAGGTGAGAAGCGCAAACGCGCAATCCAGATGCGCCCCCATTCTACCGAAATCACAGGTACGCCGTCACCCACGATTTCCCCCCTATTTACCTATTGTCCCGTCAGCATTCCACCCTCCGCGCCCCGCGTCCAATCTTGACACCCTCCAACGCCCGACATATACTTTTCCCTGGAGTAGACGGAACGGGACGCACCGCCCTTTTTCCCCTCCTCCAAAGAAAAGAAACAACGTTGCCGCGAGCTGTCGCGCGACAGGTCGCCGTTACCAACATCTAGCTGGCGGCAGGGCGGGTTGCGCCTGACCCACCGCCCCATCAAGTCATCATGATTGACAGGAGTAATTTTCTATGACCACTGCTGCAGATTTGTTTGCCCGTATGCCCGAAACGTTTGACGCCGCCAAGGCTGGTAGCATGGAAGCCACCGTCCAGTTCGACCTCAGCGGGGATGGCGGCGGCCAATGGCACGTCAACATCGCCAACGGTGCCTGCGCCGTCGGCGAGGGCGTCACGGCTGCGCCCACCGCTACCATTCGCATGAACGCCCCGGATTACGTGAAAATGGTAAAAGGGGAACTCAATCCCGTAACGGCGTTCATGATGGGTCAGATTAAAGTCGAAGGCGACCTGAACACCGTCATGAAATTCCAGACCCTGTTCGGCTAAAACGCTGGCAAATGCCGGCAGCCGCCCGGCCCCCTGAATTCAAGCTGCAAAAAAGCCCGTCCTCCCCGAAAAGCGGGCTTTTTTGATCCCATTTTCTGCCCCCCTTGACGATAAATGTTATAATCTTCAGGAGTCTTTCACTGAATTGATATGTATTCGAATTTGGAGCAGGGCTTGTGAGGGAACAATGCAAAGATTAATGGTCCAGCGATTCATGGCAATTGAATCTGCTGAAGTCGAAGTCACAAACATGCTGATACTAATTGGAGAACAGGCCAGCGGTAAAAGCACCCTCGCCAAGCTGATCTACTTCTTCAAGTCATTACGCGAAGAATACGTTACCCTCCTCGTTGATTCCGATAATTCCGATCTAGATATCCAAAAAGCCTTTTGGGCCGTCATCGGCAGAAAGTTTTACCGTATCTTCGGCTCTATTCAGAAATTGGCGAAATTCGATATCAGATTTTACTTCTCAGAGCAAAAATATATTCAGCTACAACAAGGCGAGTTTGATGACGGTCGTAAAAAATTAGTCATCAGGCTTGAGCCAAATGATTGGTTTCAGAATCTCCTTTATCGGGAAGGCCCCAGATTACTTCAAGCGCTCCAAAGCGTTCAGACGCGACGATATGATTTTGAAAACGTTACCTACCGTCGCGTATTAAGAGATATAACGTCCTTCGCTTATCAGTCATTTGATGACAGCGCCCAGACATTGGTATTTCATCCAGCAGGGCGTAATGCTACAGTTGCCTTCAATGACTTTTTTGAACAGGCATTCTCTCAGTTCTTAGCTGTGTCCGGCGAAAAATCCAGGGGTT
>JAGVTM010000216.1 GCA_019136785.1 Chloroflexota bacterium
GCTGTCTGAACTACGGTTGCCGCCTGGAAATCAACTGGAAATCCTAAGCGGAGATCGCGCTGGACAATACAGCATTCGTATCAATGATCAGTATCGCATCTGCTTTGTCTGGCGGGAGAACGAACCAGATGAAGTGGAAATAGTGGATTACCATTAAGCAACACGCCCAAACTGGAGAGAAAGATGGTTAGAGTGCCTACCAATCGCGTTCCTACGCATCCGGGAGAAATGCTGTTAGAGGAGTTCCTTAACCCAATGGGGCTAAGCCAACGCGACCTGGCTGAAAGTATTCACGTGCCGTATCAAAGAATCAACGAAATTGTTAATGGCAGGCGGGGGGTGACGCCAGGGACTGCGTTGCGTCTGGCGAAGTATTTTGGCACGTCGGCTGGTTTTTGGATGAATTTGCAGTTGCGGTGGGATTTGTATCACGCGCAAAAATCTGAAGCGCAGTCTTTGGAGACAATTCAGCCCTATCAGGCGGCATCTGGTGGTGAGGTAGCCGCCTGAAGGGAGGGTCGGGCAGGGATGCCCAACCTACAGCGGATGGGGTGAGCGGCGGCGTAGGGGTTAATCGTCGTCTTCGAGCATGGAGGGGGGGAATTCGATGGTGGCGCGTCCGACGGCGAGGCCGTCTACTTCGGTGACGTTGAGGGTGATGTTGCGGTGGCTGACGGTGTCGGCGACGAGGGGGGGGCGACCGAGCCAGGTGATGATTAAGCCGCCAACGGTGTCTACGTCGGGCAGGTCGTTTTCGTTGCCCAGGTCGAGGCCGTAGGCGATGAGGTCTTCGACGAGGAAGTTGCCGGCAACTTCTAACAGCCCCGGTTCAATCAACTCCAGCGGCTCTTTTTCCTGATCGAATTCGTCGCGCACTTCGCCCACGACTTCTTCGACCAGGTCTTCCAGGGTGACAATGCCGGCAAGCCCGCCAAACTCGTCCAACACAATGGCCATATGCAGCCGGCGGCGGCGGAAATCGTCTAGCAACTCCGACACATAGACCGCTTCGGGCACGGCTGGGGCGGCGCGCACCGCCTGGCGTAAATCAAATGGGCCAGCGCCGCCATCCAGCTCGTAACGCACCAGGTCTTTCAGGTGCAAAATACCGATGATGTGGTCCAGGTCGTCTTCGTAGACGGGGAAACGGCTGTGGCGGCTGGCGGTAACGAACTGCTTCATTTCGGCGTAGCTCATATCGCAAGAAATGGCTTGCACTTTCGTGCGCGGCGTCATCACCTGGCCCACGTGGCGGTCGCCAAAGTCGAAAATGTTGCGGATCAGTTCCTCTTCGCTTAGATTCAGCAGCCCGCGCTCGGTGCTGGCTTCTACAATGAGCCGGATTTCCTCAGGCGTGTGCAGCCGGTCGTGCCCCTGGGCGGGTGGGATGCGAAACAGGCGCAGCAGCAGCGCGCCGATGCCGTTGAGGATACGCACAGGCAGTTTGAAAAGCTGCTGCGCCGCCGTCATGGGGGCGATGACAATCATCGCCGCCCGCGCGGGTGTGCTCAGGGCGATGGATTTCGGCAGCATTTCGCCAACGACAATGTGAATGTAGGTCAGCAGCGAGACGGCAACCAGGTAGCCCAGGGTGCTGACCAGGGCGGGGTCGGGTTCGCTGCCCAACCATTCAGTCAGGTAAGGCTCAATGATGTGGGCAATATGCGGCTCGCCATACATGCCTAATCCCAGCGAGGCGATGGTAATGCCTAGCTGCGCCGTGGCAATAAATTCGTCCTGGCGCGTGGAAGAGATGAGTACGGACAGGACGCGGCGGGCGGCGCCGTGACCTTCCCCGGCTTTTTCTTCCATCTGGCCGGCGCGGACGCCAATGATGGAGAATTCAGACGCGACAAAGAACCCATTGATTAGCACCAGCACGAAGATAATGAGCCATAGAAGGAGCAGCGAAGTCGCCGCGGCGGGTTCGGTCGCCGCGGGCGACGCCCAGGTCAGCCATTTTTTCCACGCGCACAGTGGCGCCATTGATGGTTACTTCTTCCCCTTCATGGGGAACCCGTCCTAATGTACTCAATAGTAGCCCGCTGAGGGTGTCGGCTTCTTCGTCTGGCAGGTGTAGCTGCAGGTATTCGTTCACATCACTGATGAGGAGGTCGCCGCGCAGGTGGTAGCGACCTTCGGTGTCCTCGGTAAACAGGCTTTCTTCACGGTCAAATTCGTCCTGAAATTCGCCAAATATCTCTTCGATCAGGTCTTCCAGGGTAATTAAGCCAGCCGTGCCGCCATATTCGTCGAAGACGACGACCAGGTAGTGACCGGTGCGGCGCAGGGTGTTCCAAACCTCGTCAATGGGCATGGTTTCGGGGACGTAGGCGACGTCGCGGAGAATGGTGTGAGTGTCCTGGATGCCCTGGGTGTGCAGCAGGAAGAGATCTTTGACGTGAACGATGCCGGCAATGTGGTCAATCGAATCCTTATATAGGGGAATGCGGGTGAAGCCTGCCTCAATGCACATGCGCAGCAGCGCGGCTATGCTGCTTTCCACGGGGGCCGTTACCATGCGCGTGCGATGCACCATCACCTGGCGCGCCGTCAGGTCGCGCAGGCGGAGCGTGTTGCGCAGCATCTGGCGCTCTTCATCTTCCAGCAAGCCGCCTTGATTGCTGGCAGTGACCAGGCTTTCGATTTCGGCTACGGAGTGGGTGTTGTGGTGGCCCTTGCGCTCCAGGCGCATCAACTTGAGCAGCAGGTCGCCGCTGCCGTTAAAGAACCAGATTAAGGGGCGAAACAGAAACAGGGAAAGGCGCATGGGCCAGATAGTGGCCAGAGCCACTTTTTCGGGATATTGCACGGCGACGGATTTGGGGAATAGTTCGCCAATCACGACTTGCAAGCCTGTGATCAGCAGGAGAATGACCCAGACTGTAATAGAGAGGGCCAGGGCTTCCGCCGCCAGACCTGGTTCGACTTCTATGCCCAGGCCGGGCAGGATGTCAGCCAGCGGCTGCGCCAACCCCTGCGCCAGCACGCGCTGTCCATAAGCGCCGAGGGTCAGGGAGGAGACGGTGATGCCTATCTGGCAGGCAGCCACGTAGTTGTCAATGGGTTTGCCTTCGGCTACCAGGGGCAGCAGGCGCTGCGCCGGGCGATGGCCGGCAGCCGCCATCTCGATCAGGCGCGTTTTGCGCGATTTGACGGCGGAGAATTCCGCCGCCACGTAGAGCGCATTCATCAAGATGAGCAGGGCAACAATCAAAAATGGCGTGAGAACGGACATGGGTTAAATTTTCCGCTGCGGAAACACGGCGGCGGCGGCGGCGGGCTGCCGGCAGGGTGCGCGCTCGCAGCCAGGGCGCAGCCGTTCAGCCAGCTTCGAGGCTGTGTGCGGTTTCAATTTCGGGGAAGCAAAACGATTGTGGGTCAACACTCGTCCCATCTACAGGCACGCGCCTACGGCAGCCATGCCTCTGGCACAGTCACAGGGGAGCAGCGCTACAGGCAGCAGGGCCAGGCAGCGGCATGGGGGAGACGAATTGGACAGGCAGCGTTGGGGAGGGTCAGAATCGGGATCGTTTATGCCGGCATCTTCGCTTAACATTACACTCATATACAGTCAGGCGCTGCGCCTGTCAGGGGTCAGCGCCAATGCAAAATATCTCCTGACGATAGATTATAAAACAGCGACATTGTTTGGGCAACAGAAATAGAC